>NZ_CP033077.1:600000-900000 GCF_003716875.1 Vibrio zhugei
TGGATTTTGGTCTGATTGCGATTCAAGATTTCGCTTTCCAGAAGCAGGCTTAGTCTCTCCTCGAAGTCCAGCTCTGCGTAGGTCGTCAGTTGCTCTTGTTGCTGCTCTAACGCTTTCGCCGCATGGCTCAACCGCAGGGTTTTTAGTTGGTTATTGAGTGTGTTCATATCCTTTCTCCTAGTGATAACAGTTCGGGCCACGGACATTGCTATGAACAAGGTTCGGCGTGCTCGTGTTGTCTTTGCTCAGTTGTCCTTCTCGATTGTTTTTCAGTAGATTGTTTATGAAGGTGTAGTTCGGTTTTGTCAGCATCAGCGCATCTTTACAGGCTTGCTCTAAGCGTGATTCACCATGCGCTTTACTCAGATTGAGCAGCCCAAGGCAGGAGCGATACGACTGCTCTGGATGAGGTTTGGAGTTGAGCATCTTATTGATGACTTCTCGTGTAGCCGGGCCGATATTGGCTCCCCAGTTGAGCAAGCGTCCAGGGGACCACTTTTGATGTTGATGGTTACTTGGCATATGCTCTGCGTTGGTGCTATTTCCTCGCTCTCGTTGGCTGCGTGGATGTTGAGCGACCAAGTTACCTTGGTGGTAGATCTGCACCAGACGATTGGTGGCTTCTAGCTCAACATAGTGGCCAACAAGTTGATGGGGAACCGAGTAGTAATGACGGTGATATTCAATGTGATAATCAGGCCCAACTTTGGCTCGCTTGGTTTCGGTATACAGATAACGCTGTTTGGGGAGAGGCTTTAACGCTGGCTTGTCGAGTTTATCGAACAATGATTGACGACTCGCGCCATACTGTTTCATCTCACGTTGGTTTAACTCATTCATGAGTTCTCGGATAGCGAGATTCAGCGCCTTGAAGGTATAGAAGGTTTGGTGTCGCAGCCGCATCATGATCCAGCGTTCCACTAGAAGCACGGCATTCTCTGCTTTGGCTTTGTCTTTTGGTTTGTAGGGACGAGCTGGCATTACGGCGGTTTGATAGTGATTAGCTAGTTTTTGATAGCTGTCGTTAAGTCTCGGCTCATAACGATTGGCTTTGGTGACCGCGCTACGTAGATTATCGGGAACCAAGAGCTGTGGTACACCACCGAAGTGTTCGAACGCATTAGCATGCGCCTCTAACCAGTAGGACTTACCTTGGCTCGGGAAGGCTTCAACATAGGTGTAATTGGATGCGCCTAAGGTCGCGACGAACACTTCCGCTTCACGCACTTCTCCTGTGTCAGGGTTGACCACCTGAAGCCTTGGCCCACAGTAATCGATAAACAGTTTATCACCCGCGACATGAAGCTGGCGCATGCTGCGCTTTTGCGTTTTGAACCAGCGCGTGAAGTGCTCACAGAACTGGGTGTAAGCGTAAGCTTGTTCTTGATATTGCTCATGATATTCCTGCCAGAGCAACATTTTCGTCATACCTTTACGTCTGAGTTCAACAGCGTATTGAGTGAAGTCTGGCATGACTTTATCGCGACTGGTTTTCTTATCGTGATACAGCGCTTGCGTGAGATCAGCATCACTGCAACTTTCGGGTAGAGGCCAGCCAAGCTGGATTTGTTTAAAGCGAGTAAGGAGTTCTGATATGGTGGACGGGCCGAGTTTAAGGCAAGAAGCGATGCTGCGATTTGAGAGACCGCAGTCGTACTTAAGGCGTAATACCTCTTTGATTTTGTTCATTGGAGTTCTCTTTTTGGCCATTGTCGCTTCCTTACGTTCTTGATTAAGAAGTAAAGAATAACGAGCTATTGATTTAAAAGAGAAAAAATAAGGATTTCGGGCATTCCGATCGCGGTTTTCGCTATTCCGATCACCGATTTCGGAGTTAGGCTAAAAGTGATCGGATAATCGCGGAATCAGTGATCGGTTTAAACCGAAATGGGTGATCGGATAATCCCGAAATGACTGATCGGAATGCTCCGAAATATGCAATATTGACAAAATTGCTGTAATTGGTGTGGGGTGCCTTCAATCTGCCAATCTCGAGAGCGACGAATTCTCTGCAACACACACCCATGTTGAGCCGCACTTTCACGCAATTGTGCCGTTTGTTCGCGCCCGATATAACGTACCAAAGAACGTAACACAATGGTCACACGATCATTCATAGTCGGCCCTACTAAATGGAAGCTTAATCGATAAGTCATAATACGGACTAACAGATAAAAATCATAGTGTTGACCTCGATAAAAACTACCGAGTTAGTCAAACACAGACTATGATAAAACCATACGCTAAAAGACGCCGCAAAAATGAAAAGGAGTGGCCATGAAGCAATACGTTACCGTCTGTATTGACGAACATAAGTTACCCGAACACTTGACCAATTTGGTCACTTGGGTGGCGCAAAAAACAACGCTTCCTATTCAGTTACTCTACCGCACGTCTGCAAGCCCTGTGGTCAGCCAGCTTAATGACAGTCATGCGAGTTTGGATGGCCACAACGAAGCGATTGAACCTTTACTCCATGCTGATGAACAACTGGCCCAAGGACAACTCGAGCATGAGCACGCCATGTTGCAGCCATTTATCCAACAATTGACCGATGCCGAGCTCACGCCACTGCTTGCGCATACCCACCACAGCTCGTGGAAACAAACACTGAGTGAATACCAAGAAAGCACGGAACTGTTTGTGATTGAAAGTCATCATGGCGCTCAAGAAAAGCTTCCCGATTATTTAGAAAATGTCATGACTTATACGCAAAACGACTTGCTGATTGCCAAGCGACACCACAACGCACCGAGTTGCTGTATTGTGGCGTTTGACGGACGTTCGCACAATTTGGCGTTTATTCGTAAAATCCTCACCATGCCGCTGCTGGACGCCCTGCCATTGCATCTCGTTATTGTGAATGCGGATGAAGAAGAGCGTCACTATTTTCAAGATGCTGAAGCCTATTGGGTCGCCAACGGCAGAGACGTCACAAGCGTAGAGTTACACGGTAACGTCGCTCAGGAGTTAACTCAATATCAACTCCAATATCCTGATTCCTTATTGGTGATCGGCTCATCACCGCACTCGCGTTTTCTACAATTTTGGCTAGGCAGCCACACCAAAGACATTATCCACACGGTGGAAGGCTCTGTGTGTCTACTGACCAATCACTAAAAATGAGCAAGACCCATCAACACTCGTTAATACTGACATGATGCTGTAATACGCATCTTGTTTAATACAGAGTCTTTATACCACTCAATGGACATTCATAACTAAAGGGAACTCTCAATGAAAAAACTGTTTTTATTTGCGCTCGCAATGTGCGTTTCCGCTAGCACGTTTGCGCGAACGGACGTTTTTCCATCCAGTACATATAACCAACTCAATTACGGTTTATATTGGTTTGGCGCCAACAACCAATACGAGAAAGCTTCATCCGCCACCAGCCAAGGTAGCCAATTTTTCGACCCCACCCACCCGACGCTCATTTTTATTCATGGCTGGTAAAAAGATCATGTGAAAAATCATGATCGCATCGTTTATTTCAATAATACCGACGGCTGGCCCGATCAAGACTTCGCCAACCTGTGGCGCAGTGAAGGCTACAATGTCGGAATTTTATATTGGGATCAGTTTGCTGATGAGTCAGAATTAAAAGATGCCGAGGCAAAAATCTGGACCGCGACAGGACATCGCAATATGCGCTGGCGCGATGGTAATGGTGATTACCACACAGGCCCTAAACGCAATGTCGTGCAACTGCTGTTAAACAGTTACGATGCCGCGATGAAGAATTATACCGGTCCTGAAGTTCGACTGGCCGGACACAGTCTAGGCAATCAAGTTGCGTTAAGCCTCGCAGATCAACTCCTCACGCAATATCATAATGGCCAAATATCGGCGCTCGCAGTGCCGAAACGTGTCTCCTTGCTCGACCCTTTCTACTCAAACTATCCAAAGGATTATTTAAACGGTGCTTGGGTTGGCGAGAAAGCACGAGCCATCGTCAATCGATTAAAATCAGCTGGAACCGCGATTGACTCTTACCGCTCCTCCATCGTGACGTCCAGTGTGTTTGTCGGAGACGAAAACAAAGCACTCTCAAACTCAGTGGCGTTTACCGAGATTAGCAGTCAATTTTTCAATCAGTTCCAAATTTCCGAGAAACACGGCTCCGCAGTCTGGTTATACTTGTGGTCCATCCTCTATCCCACGCCGGTTGTCATTAACAGTACTTTACCCGGCCTCTCCGCCTCAACCAGTTACCAAGATGTTCGCCAATGGATGATGACAAGCGACCATTTAGTTCAAGTGGCTGGCGGGAAAACCAAAGAAGTCCTAGATAACCTCTACGAAATGCGCCCACCGCTATAACCTCAGGGAATTAGCTATAGGTCAAATAGCATCCACCATCTGCGATGAGAAACATCGCAGATGTGGGCTACTCTGTCTAAGTGACGGTTTGTCCCTAAATGGGCGAGAGCAATACCCAGGATCACTTTGCTTAAGCACAAAAAAAGCAGCGCCTCAATCGCGCTGCTTTTTATTGTGGTCAGGCCTGATTTACTTACCGTAAATATCGAAGTTAAAGTATTTTTTCGCAATCTTTTGATAAGTGCCATCTTTATGCATGGCAGCGAGCGCTTTATTAATTTTTGCGAGTAGTTCAGTATCCGCTTTACGTACCCCGATGCCAGCGCCTACGCCAAAGTATTGTGGATCGTTGACTTCAGGCCCACTGAAGTGGAAGTTTTTACCCACAGGACGCTTAAGGAAACCATCATCGGCAGCGACGGCATCTTGGAAGGCTGCATCAAGACGACCGTTCACTAAATCTGCATACACAATATCTTGGTTTTGATACGTGACGACATCCACCCCTTTCTTCAGCCACATTTGCTTAGCATAGGTTTCAGCGGTAGTGCCTTGGAAAACACCTACACGTTTCCCTTTCAATGACTTAGCCGTTGGAGCCAGTTCGACACCTTTCTCTGTCACCAAACGTGCGGGGGTGCCGTAAAGTTTGTCAGAGAAGTTGATTTGTTTCTGACGTGCCAGGGTAATCGACATAGACGATAAAATCGCATCAATTTTTTTCGCTTGCAGCGCAGGAATCAAACCATCAAAGTCGCTTTCTACCCAAGTGCATTTCGCATCGATGCGCTTACAAATTTCTTTACCCAGATCGATATCAAACCCAACTAAAGAGCCATCTGGCTTTTTATATTCAAATGGTGCATAACCCGGTTCAACACCAAGGCGAACTTGTGTCGCGGCCATCGTCGAAGAGGTAAAAGCTAGTCCAGCAAGTAATACGGCAAATAGTGATTTTTTCATAGTCATTCCAGCTAATCCTGATTGCTAAACCGCAACCATGGGTTGATTCGTTAAGGTATGAGTCCATTCTGCACAAATCATCATGCATAATCAAGTAAATAAAATGAATTTTTAATCATTTTGAGCATTACAACCAAATTAGGCAGATTTTATACAACGATGTCAAACCACAACCAAGCGTTAGCTTTTGGGGGATCTACTTCTTATCAGTATTTTGACTTTCATGATATTTATCTTTCATCACTTTTGATGAGTTATACCGCTTGCCATCAATGGAAGCACTTACTAACATAGTTTTCTTATCTGAATTCTGAGACTCCCATTTTACGGGGATACCAAGTGATTGTGCATACCAAGTATCCTCAACAGATGGTCGTTTATCACTATCAAGGTGGTTGGTGGTGAGTTTTATATGACAAGTATTAAAGGTACCAGCAGCCGTTGTTATTAACTCCATCCCGACAAATTGAGTGGTTTGCTGTAACTTAGAATCGTACTTCAGAGTCGGCGCCCATGTATTGTCGGTCTGGACAGTTTTCATTCTATATTCTCGCTTACGTTGCTCGCCAGCTTGGATAAAGTTAAAATCTATGGCACTTGGCTCTAACATCGTATTTTTTACTACTGTTGCGTTATAATTAACTTCTATTATGCTGTGCCATTGAAGATACTGCCAATTGTCTTTATCCGTCGTTACCACGAGTTTTTGAGCCAACGTTATATCCTTATTGGCTCGTTCTAGTTTTTTCTTTGCTATCGTCGCTGATTTGCCTTGGTATTCGGTATTGCTATAGGTTGTTTTGAAGATCCCTATTTGCTGATTGTCCTTAATCCATGCCATTGTAAAATGGTTACCAGGTTGATACAAAGTGGCATTGAAACAACTTTTAGCGCTGTTTTCCGGTATTGATGGTTCACATCCACACAACACGATACTCATGAGAGAGAGTGTGTGATAAAAGCTTTTTCTTGTCATGGTCATAATCCTTGAAAATATAAATAGTGCATTAAACTTTACTAACACCGTCTACCCCATCGGTGCTTATTCTAGTTCAGTCATCTTTAACATGGCTCAATGATTATTGCATTTACCTGCATAATCCATGATATAAACTATACAAACATACGGTTTTTAAAGTATGAGCGTCATCTTGATAGCAAGATACGACACAACAACTGATAGAAGTGAACCTAAGCCCATTTTCTTTATTCTATCCTCAATACTTTGTGTCTTAATGCCAAGCTAATGGCCCTCATATAAAAGTAATGTATCTGGGCTATCCACATAAAAAATTAGCGACAGTCGCTCGTGTGAGGGAGATAGCGGTTATACTAAATTCAATGCTGATGGACGGATTAAGATGGGATAACAACAGCGCCAAAATAAGCTATTGACGCCATAGTTTCTTGTTAAGAGTTTTTAGGATTTAATCCATATTCATTTTCATTAGGTTGGCTATCCAAACATAAGAAAACAAAATTAACTATAGGTAAAAGAATCCACCACCCACTTCGACCAACATCATGCATTCTTCGAACTGCAACTGCAATGCCAGGAATGAGAACTGCTAGACTATAAATAATTGATGCTGGATCGCTTATTGAGGTGCCAATACCTAACATTCCTCCAATGAATCCAGTTATAAAGCCAAGAGCTATTGAAATTAATATATTACAAAGAAAAAACATCCAATATTCTTTTCTCCTAGCTCTACCATTAAAAACTGCATATTTCCTAATCACACTAATATACCAACTCATACTCTTTCTTTTGGTTATACCCCTCCTACTGTTAAAGAAAACAACAGTCGCGGTATTTACTGATGCCTAAAAATCATTAAACGGACAATGTCTACCCAAATATGTCTTTCTAACACATATGTAATCTTCTATTGCTTTTTAGTACGCTATTAGATAATAACAACAAATTAAGTCTAACAAAATATATTAAATATATGTAATCCACTTTAGGACTATTATAACCCCGTAAAGCCTGAATCTTTACACTTTTCATCAGCATCAACACGCGATCTCGGACCACACTCGACATGCTCCTCTTGCAAATCGAGCTGAAGGTCATTGTCTTGCTTGCGAACAGTCGGTGGTTTGGAAAACTTCGATACCCAGTTGTATAACGTTTTACCTGAGATCTCTAAACGAGCAGCGACATCGTTAACGGAGTAACCATATTGAATAACTTGATTGACTGCTTTTTGCTAAAATTCGTCGGTGTAACGACTTCCCTTGCGATAGTTTTACCCTTTATAGTTTGATTACTTTTTTACCAGAAAAAGTATCTATGAGTCTCAGGCCTTACCAGTTCTTTGCTCTAAAGCTGATTATCACCAATGGGCACAGCATTTAATTCAAGATTTTGACAATAATTACTCTTCATCTCAGCCAAATATCCCAAATCCTTCAACTGTTCCAAATTAATTGGGCGCACTGAACATAAGGGACCATGACCACCGATATTCATATGCGTTAAATAGCACCGTATTTCCGAACACTGAACTCCAAAACATGCCATTCCAAGAGAGTTAGCAAGAGAAATATAGGGCTCAAAATCAAATTCATAAAAATCCATGTCACTTATGTCAGAGGGCCCAACTCGGTAGCTTTGAGTATAAGAAAAAAACTCGCTTGGCATTATTGTCATTTTATTAAACAAGGCTTTCACCTCATCAAAATTCTTAAATACATATTTTTCCATTACTACCTCTTTGAAGCCACATAACTCGTGAGAACATAACACATTAATAGTGCGCATGCTCGTTTACATTCTTGCTAATTATTTTGTGGTTTAACGATTATAAGATAAATACGCCTTGTTTATTTGTTTCACCACGTTCTATCTAAATCTTGTGCGTATAAAGAAATAGCTCGCTGATATTCTTTAATTGCATCACTGTTCGTAGTTGATACTAAAAGCTCGAGCAGTAATGATGTTGCTTCTTTATGACGTCCTAAGTTGTAGAGACACATAGCGTAGAAAGGCTGAACTTCAATAGAACTAGGGTACTCTTTTAGAGTTTGCTCAAAATAGCTTAACGCCTCCGAATACATGCCCAGACTTCGATAGGTACTCGCTAGCCCGAACCAAGCATCGAACCTTTCTTCCAGCGATAAAAAACCTGAGAGGGATGACAGATAATGAGTAATCGCTTCTTGCTCTTTACCTTCATTGTCGTATGACCAAGCAATTTGCAAGTGAGCTCTAGCAGAAGAAGTTTCATCGGTTAACAGCGTTTTTAGTAAAGCTCTTGACTCTTCGTACTTAGCCTCTTTCCGTAATTTCATTGCCTGTTTGATGATACTTTCCATAATTTCCCTCGACGCTTATAACGCCACTTTCTTACGAATCCCCTCATAATTTCTATATAAAACAATGAGTAGACGCACATCGCTCATTCTGATCTAATGAATTTCGCCAAAAACACACTTGATTCAATGAATTTAATAGGGAGCCCTAACGATGCGCGATGTTCAAATTCTACAGCAAACTCTTGAAAACCAATGCCCTGGTATTCACAAAAAACGACTTAGATCTCTTATGCTTGCAACCAGAGCGGTACTGGGCGGCTCTGATCTCACCCTCACTAAAATTGGACGAGCTCTCGACACTGATACCACGGTGAAACATGCCATCAAACGTATTGACCGATTGCTTGGTAATCGCAGTCTACATCGTGAAAAAGAGTCCATATATAAATGGCATGCGTCCCTTATTACCCGAGCCAATCCTTTTCCTGTACTACTGGTTGATTGGTCGGATGTTCGTGAGCAACTGCGCTATATGACATTGCGAGCTTCGATATCCGTTAAAGGTCGCGCCGTCACGCTTTATGAACAGGCATTTGAGTACAAAAACTACAACTCACCCAAGAGCCATCAGCACTTTCTCGATAAGCTTCAATCCTTGCTCCCCCAAGGTTGCACCCCTATCATTATCTCCGACGCTGGCTTTAGAAATACGTGGTTCAGGCAAGTCGCCAACAAAGGTTGGTTCTGGCTTGGGCGTGTACGGGGCGAAGTCTCGATTAAGTGTGGCGAGAGCGCTTGGCAATGGAATAAAGCCTTTTACCCTCAAGCGACTGATAAGCCGCTGTTTTTAGGAGAAAGCCAACTGGCTAAGCGCTCACCGCTTCAATGCTTTGCTTACTTATACAAGAGTCATCCCAAAGGCAGAAAAGCCCATCGGCATAGTCGAACCTGTCAGAAACACTCGGCTGGAAAAGTGTTCCATAAAGGAGCGAAAGAGCCTTGGCTTCTGGTCACTAACATCCCCAACCATGTACTTAACGGCATTAAAATTACCCGTTTGTACGCCAAAAGAATGCAAATTGAAGAGTCGTTCCGAGATCTAAAAAGTCCAGCCTACGGGTTGGCGCTTCGCCATAACCGAACACGTTGCACCAAACGTATTGATATCTTGTTGCTCATGGCATTGATGGCCGAAATCATCATGTGGTGGAATGGCTTAATCGCCATGCAAGCCAAATGGCATTATGACTTCCAAGCCAACACCATCAAGCATCGCCGTGTGCTCTCCATTCCTAGACTTGGTAAGGAAGTACGTTGCCACCGAAGATACCGAATACAAGAGTCCCAATATCATTGGGCAATGGTCGAATATCAACGCCTTACGCATACCTGTGGGTTGGGGGAATTATGAGGGGATCCGCCAGCGCCCAATTAAGGGGTGAGTAACGCTAACACCCCATAAAATATGGGTGTCTTATTTATTTTTTACGTTCTTTTCCACTACTTTCCCTCATCATTAACAATCAAGTATGTGTACTAATAGGACACCCTTAACATCACAACCACCCTTAACATCACAACCATGAGACTGTACAAAAACAGCTCTTAGTTATAAAACATGGGTGTCTTATTTATTTTCAGTAGATGTTAATTAGCACAACCATCTCCTTGTGGAAGAACAAATGATTGGCCACTTACTGCAGTACTAAAGGCTTCATATGCAGTGGAGCGTTCTTTTGTATTGACAGTAAGCTTCTCCATGTCAGAGCTTTTTGAGCTAGCCGTAGACGAATCGTATCTAGCGTGCAGACAAGCGGATGCGTTGGCAATCTGTTTTAATGCATTCGTCAACGCATTTTGATCAGCGATGTCTATAGTCATAGCATTTGTAATTGAGGATGAGGATTGAATCAGGGCCGCTTTTTGAAGGGCGCTATCTGGCAAAGATGAGATATAAGTATCAATGTCATCTCTGACTCCATTATTATTAACGTCAGGCCCCGCAACGGATGTATCACGATTCAGTTGGGGGTATGCCCCGCTTTGATCTGCGGCCGTTAAAGCCTCAGCTACAGTGCTTGGCTCACTAGCACCATTGTCGCCACCATCATTGTTGCAGGAAGTGACAGATAGAGGTAAGAGCACATAGAGTGCGAACTTTTTCAAGAGCATGATATTTCTCCGTTACTCCAACATTGCAAAGTATCACGGTAGAGCGTCTCATTACTGAGAGACGGAAGGTCAATCGCCGATGGTGAAATAAAACAGCGATAGAAAGAGTATGATCTCAAGTATTGGTAAGATTAAAGTAGGCTTCCCCCACGCTACCGCCATACCTTGCACGTAACAAAGCATATGAATACCAATCGATTGCATATTTTTATATCAAAAGTCCCGTGTCATTCCCATGCAAAATCTAACAAAAAGAACAAATGGATTTGAAAAATAGAAAACAGAGCCAGAACGGCGAGAATACTTAGCGAGTCGAGCCCGATATCAAAAACCCGTATATTGGGCAACAGTCGGCCAATATACGGGTTGTGATGTCTCATTCACGCCATGATGAGGGCTTGTGCACAACGTGTTATATCGTGAATTTTGCCACCAGCATTCCTTGTTCTTTGGCTAACTCATCAAGCGAATGACTATGCTGTGCAAGCGTATTGGAATCTTGCGTCATGGTGTTCGCCATATCAGAAATATTGACAATATTTTCTGCCACGTCTTTTGCAACAACACTTTGCTGCTCACAAGACACCGCGATCGAGCGACTCATATCATTAATCGCCGCCAAACGGTTAATCATACTGGTCAGAGATTGATGGGTTTCCTGGGTTTGTGTCACGGATTGATCCGCATACTCTTGGTTCTCAGTCATGAGGGTCACGGCGTCACGGGCTTTTTTCTGCAACGCCAATACTTTGCTATTAATTTCATCTGCTGATTCACGTGAATGGGTGGCAAGCGTGCGTACTTCATCGGCGACCACAGCAAAGCCTCGCCCGCTTTCACCGGCGCGCGCCGCTTCAATCGCCGCATTGAGCGCTAACAAATTGGTTTGTTCAGAGACATTTTGTATCATCTCAATCACTTGGTTAATGCTCTCTGTTTCTTGCGATAACGTTGTTATAAGTGAGGACGCTTCATCTAATGAGGTTTTAAGCGATTCAATGTACTGCAAGTTACTCTGCATATTCTCAATATTGTGGTTGGCTAATCGAGTCACTTGTTCCACTTCTTGGCTGGTATCGCCCGAATATTTGGCCACCTCGTTTACGGCGGTTTCCATTTCCGTGACGGCGGCGGCCATTGAGTTGGTTTGCTTATCTTGTGTTACGAGATCACGATGGATTTTGTCTATCATGGTATGGCTGTCTGTGGCCACTCGACTTAACGTACGTGAGGAATCATGCATGGTGCCAATCACTTGATGAAGCTGCTCGCCGAGGGCATTAATGTCCCTGACCACCACGCCCATCTCTGAGCGGAAGGTTTCTTTGATTCGCCATGTGAGATTACCTTGTGATAGTTCGTTGAGGGCTTTCGTCATGACCGCCAGAGGTGATTTAATCGAGTACACCACCGTCACCGCCACAAAAACCGCGACAATAATGGCGATCAGCGCTGAGATGAGAATGCTCCAGATCGAGAACTGAGCTTGAGAGTCAGCCGTATGTCGGGCCTGCGTTGCAATAGAACGTACTTTTTCCGTCAAGGTCTCGGCATGATCAATGATGGTGTCAACATTACGGCTCATCGTTTGAAGCTCACGCTGGCTTTGCTGCTGCAAAGACAAATAGCGCACATGCTGATGGAGCAAGCCTTGAGGCTCAGAAACCGTGCGATGAAGTAAGTCTACGTACTTTTGTAACGTGCTTTTGCTCTCTGGCATGGCTTTCATGACATTGTTCAATCGCGTGGTAAATTCGGATAAATACTCGTTCAACTGATCGGTGATCGCCGTAATGGCGGATTGATCATCCACAAGCATCACCTTCTGTAATAGACCTTGGACGTTTTTTCCTTTCGATTCGGCGACATCTAAATCAATCACCGCCATCTGTTTATTATTCCATTCCGCTTCCGAATTGAGTGCGCCCAAATCGCGCGCCATGGTTTTCCATCCTGATTCAAAGGCAGTCAATTCAGAGGAAGACGCTTGGCGCACCGCCTCTTTTTCATTCTGTAATTTAAGATGTTGAGTCGCCTGTTCAATGACACGAGTCGCTTGTTGGTTAATCTCGCTTAATTGGGTCTGCAATGATCGATGGGTTTGCAGTTTTTGCGCCAAGCTTTGATAGGACTGATGATACTGATCCACCGCTTGGTGAAAGCCAACTTCGAGGGCCTGACGATGCGTTGCATCGTTCGCATTGGCGTGAGAAAGGGTAATGCGATTAATATTTTGAATATCGACCAGCAGCGCATTCGCATTATCCAGCATGCCGGGTAAGACGGTCGACGTTAATTGTAACTGAGCCGCCATTTTATTTTGAGACAAATAAGCGGAGACGCTAATCCCCAAGACCAAAAAAATCACTACCGCAAAACCCGCGATCACACGGTGAATGAGTGACAAATACATGATAAACCTCAAACTGAATCACACACGATAACCGAGGGGTAGCCTTAACGGCGAACACCTCGATTGCTATGCTTTCTGTATATCATTCGGTTATGAAGGAAATATGTCTAAGCTGGTCATTTAATGAACAAACGACCACATACTTTTGGGATTTGTTGCCCAGACTCTATCATTACGGCGGTTTTGTCTCCGCTCAACACAATCAGCGGTGTCTAAAAAACTAGCCGAGAAAAAAATGATAGAACAGAACTAAGGCCAAGCTCGGTAGACCTGCAATGGCAAACGGAATCGCATCCGCATGAGGAGAGGTTTGTTGCTCATCGGCCTGTTGTTTCGCGTCTCGCTTGGCTTGCATGACCTTTTGTCGATAAAGCGGGTTAATGCGTTGGCTGCCTGTTTTCATTGAAGGAGGAGAGATATACACCAATACTGCGATGCCCCATATTATCATTAATATGAAAAACGCATAATCAATCCAGTGCACAATACCAAGTAAATGAACGTACCGTTCTTCTAACCACAACAACAAAAATAATGCACTATTGGTAAGCAAAGTAAATTTTATCAGCGACTTCATCCAAGCAGTTCCTTTTTTAAGACGCAAGCAGACTACCTGTCACCGCCGCAGAAGACAAGCAACAAAAAACGCCCCAGCTCAATGAGCTGGGGCGTGACTAATCAAACAGGTGAATGTTCGTTATAGATTCTTGAAATCGTCTTTACTGTGACGCTCCGCTAAATGAGGTTCGCCCCATGTGCGGTTAACAATTCGTCCGCGTTTTACTGCCGGACGCTCCGCAATGGCATTCGCCCAGCGCACCACATTGGTATAACTTTTCACATCCAAGAACTCCGCGGCATCGTACAGTTCGCCCAACACCAACGCACCATACCAAGGCCAAATCGCCATGTCCGCAATGGTGTATTCCTCACCGGCAACAAATTCATGATTGGCCAGTTGTTTGTCGAGCACGTCTAATTGACGCTTGGTTTCCATGGCATAACGATTGATAGGATATTCGAGTTTTTCCGGTGCATAGCTGTAGAAGTGGCCAAAGCCACCGCCGACAAATGGCGCGCTGCCCATTTGCCAAAAGAGCCAGTTTAAGCACTCAGTACGATCCACACCTTTTGGAATAAAGGCATCAAACTTTTCAGCGAGATACATCATGATTGAGCCAGACTCGAACACACGAACGGGTTTTTCTTGTGAAAAATCCATCAATGCTGGAATCTTGGAGTTAGGGTTAACGGCAACGAAACCACTACCAAACTGGTCCCCTTCACCGATATTAATCAAGAATGCATCGTAATCGGCGTCATCAATCACGGCTTCGAGCAGCTCCTCTAACAGAATGGTGACTTTTTGACCATTCGGTGTGCCTAACGAATACAGTTGCAAATCATGTTCGCCAACAGGCAACTCTTTATCTTCTCGTGCCCCTGCCGTTGGACGGTTGATACTGGCGAATTTACCGCCATTGCCTTCTGAAGGTGTCCAAACTTTAGGTGGAATATATTGACTCATTATTTGCTCCTTGATTGCTTTCAAAGCGTTAAACCCATCATACTGAATCTAAAATCACTATGACAACCCATAAATTCGAGTGGCCCTATCGAATAATCTGATGAATATGCATGGAACTTAATCAGCTTGCGATCACTGTGACTTCATGCCAAAACTATTCATGCAATGGTGTATTGAGTATACTGGCGCTCTTGCCACCGAGTTAGATTATTTTTTAGTCTATCTCAACACACAATACAAGGAGGTTGGTGTGGTTGTATTATGTTACTTGGATAAAGAACGTGGTCTTGCTTGGAAACAGGCTCTCGGACAAGAGTTACCGCAATTGCAATTTCGCGTCTGGCCTGACCATGGGGATATGAATGACATTGAGGCGGTCATTACGTGGAAAATCCCTGAAGACATCCTCTCACGTCTGCCCAACCTACGCGTCATTTTCACCGTTTCTGCTGGCGTTGACCAAATCGATTTTAATACCATTCCTGAGTCAGTCACTGTGGCCAGGATGGTCAATACCGATTTAGAACAGCAAATGGCCGAGTATGCGTGCACTGCGGTCTTATCGGTTTATCGTCAGTTTCCGCTGTATCAAAAACAGCACAACGCACACCAATGGCAACAACAACACATTACCCCAGCGCATCAATACCATGTTGGCGTAATGGGGCTGGGACAACAAGGCAAAGCGGTGCTCAATCACCTTAGTGCCTTTCAGTTTTCACTACGTGGATGGGCCCGTGGTCGGCACCATCTACCCAACGTGGCATGTTATGCTGGAGCGGAAGAGTTTTCTAGTTTTCTCAAAGGTTTAGATTGCATCATTTGTGTGCTGCCTCTCACCGATGAAACCCATCACATTTTAAATCACCGCGTGTTTGAGCAGCTCAATACGGGTGCTTGCGTCATCAATATCGGCCGAGGTGGGCACGTCAATGAAACCGAACTCTTGTCGGCATTAACGAGTGGGCAATTAGGCCATGCGATTTTAGATGTGACTCAACAAGAGCCCTTGCCGGAAGACAGCCCTATGTGGCAACACCCGAACCTATTGATCACTCCTCATATTGCCGGAATTACACGTCTTGAAGCTGGGTATGAATCCGTACGCGACAACCTAAAGCGCTTACTCGAGCAGCAACCACTCATTGGTGTCGTCGATCGCACAGCCGAGTACTAGTCGTTCCATCCACACGAGTCAGCCTCGTTGGCTCGTTGTTATCACGCATTCTCTCTTCGGTGCACAATCCTGTATCGGCTAAAATCCATTCAAATAATGAGAATGACTTGCATTTACTTCGCTTAAATGAAATATATTACGCTTATGTGTCTTCAACGGAGGCTGACTATGTCAGCAAATATCAATCAATTGAATTATACCCTTAGAGCCATGCGAGCCGAGGATGTCGTCCAAGCGCATCAGCTGACACAAAAGCTATGTTGGCCGCATCGCCAAGAAGACTGGCTCACGATGGTGCATTTAGCGACCGCCATGGTCATCGAACATGACGGCAAACTCATTGGCACTGCGTGTGCTGTGGTTCAGGGGGAATACACCAGCTTAGGGTTAGTGGTCATTGCTGACGATTATCAAGGTTATGGACTAGGCCGCGAACTTGTCACTGCGGTAATGGAAGCCAGTCAGTCGTCCTCTTTTTTCTTATCTGCGACTGCGGCAGGGACCCCGCTTTATACAAAGTTGGGCTTCCAAGAGTACGCCCGAATACATCAATACCAAGGTCAAGTCACTCAATCAGCCTGCGCACATCGCGATGAGAGCTCAAGCTACCGCATACGAAGACTGACTGAAAGCGATGCGCCACAGATGATCGCCTTGTTGAACCGCGCCAGTGGCATGGACCGCTCGCACGTTTTTGCAGAGGTGCAAAAAAACACCGAGTACAGTGTCGGGTTAGAAAAAGAAGGAAGGCTTATCGGTTTTGCCAGCTATCGCCGCTTTGGTCGAGGCGAGGCCATCGGTCCAGTCATCGCCAATGATGCCAGCGAAGCCAAAGCATTACTAAGGTATTTATTGGCAGAGAATGTGGGCAAATTTGTGCGCGTTGATACGCCAGAGAGATACCAGCTCGAGCATGAGCTCAATGAATGGGGACTTTCGCAAGTGGATGACATATCCGCGATGTATCTAGGTCAAAAGCCGTCGCCGTCGTCCTCGTTGCAAACCTATTGCTTAATTACGCAGGCATTAGGTTAATTCACTCTAAGTACTGGCAGACGGATTAAATGCCTGACGATGGTGGATGACGACACAAAGAAGGGCTTAGCTCTACCTGTTGCTGCGGGGGCCTACTAACTTCAGAGTTTCGGCTTTAAATTCAGGAGCATGGAGAATACGTTTGTTCTTGTTTGTCATGGTTCACCGCGTAGTGATTGTCCTCACTGAACTCAGTGTGCAAAACTGCTGGTGCGGATCACTTCATTTGTTGAGGGGACGACTGGCCCCCCTCAACCAATGCCTAGAATAGTTTTGCTATGTATCCCTGAATCAATAAACCAAAACACGAGTTAAACACCGCGACAGCAACGGCTGAAATCGCCAAGCCCACCACCACACGCTCCATCGTTTTGTTCATATCTTGATCCTTGAGAAACGTTAGTCTTTTCTGCTGTTTTTTCAACACAGGAAGTTCACTATTCATATTTCACACATTCCCTATTCTTATCATAGAGTTACCCAAATATCACACAGTAAACCCAGCGAGTATCATCACTACCATGTTCGGTTGTCGAGGGTAGAATAAGCTTTTTAGCACGCCTGCAAAATGACTAGAAAGGAGTATTTCAGCCTGTCTGACACAAAAATAACAAATCCACCCTTTTGTTAGAGACGGGTCATATAAGTCTATGTAATGCGTGTTATTTCATATAATTATTGATCTTCTTAATCGCTGCCAGTATATCGCCATGCGCTGCGATATTGCTCTAAATACACGGATTTCTGTCCATTAAACGTCACATGGTCTATTTTTTAACATGGAAAACTGAGCCAACGAGGTTATTAAAAAGACGAGAGGTTCAAAGTTATTCCAAACCACCCTACTTATACTAAAAAGACGAACCATTAACCGGAGTTGTGTCATTATGTCGAATAAAAAGCCGAATTTTCAGACTTTGCCTTCTCACAATCAATCATTAGATGAGGCGCCAGACTTTAAAACACAGAGCTTGCCGGGATACACAAACGGAGCAAAGGTTATTCAAGCGGCAAAGATTGCGTCGCCGCCTGTCGATTCGATCAGTGATGTTATCTATTCACAAATCCCTCATGAGAGTGAAAATATTCAATTGCGCATGTCACTGCTTGTACCAAGAACCTCTCACAAAAAACCAGCGATTGTTTTTTATCCGGGCGGTGGGTTTACCAGTGCGCAAAGAAACAAATTCATCGAAATGAGAATGAAACTCGCCCAAGCTGGGTTTGTGGTTGCTGCTGCTGAATATCGTGTATTACCCCATACCTTTCCCGCTCCCCTCGTCGATGGTAAGTCGGCGGTGCGCTTTTTACGAGCAAATGCCGAATCGTACAATATTGATGTCTCACGCATTGGGGTTTTAGGTAATTCCGCCGGCGGATGGTTAGCGGAAATGATGGGCACGACCAATGAAGAAGTCGAGTTCGATAAAGGCTGGTTCTTAGAGCAGCCCTCCAATGTCAATGCCGTCGCCACTTTGTATGGCATTTCAAACTTGCTCAATATTGGTGAAGGCTATGAAGGCGATGCGAACGCCAGTCACAAACAAGCGAACGTTCCAGAAGCATTACTGATCAATGGGATTGCGTTTCACGATCACCTTGGAGGTACGATCAATAGTGATGAGCCCAAAGCGTTATTTGCATCGCCCCTAGGACATATGCGAGCGGGGTTGCCTCCATTCTTAATAATGCATGGCAGCAATGACTCCTTGGTCTCTCCCGTTCAAGGCGCCCAATTGTTTGAAGCCCTGCAAGCACATGGTCATACACCCGAATATTACTTAATTGAAGGCGCTGATCATGGTGACGAAAGTTGGTATCAAGAGGCGACCATCAAAATCATTGTCGACTGGTTTTGTCAGCAGTTGCTTCCAACCGCGAATGCAAGTTAAACCCATCCGCTGAATCAACGGCTCGTGTTCCCTCCCATAACAATAATGGTGTTTTGAAATTTCCATTCAAATACGCCATTATTCGTTTTCAAATATGACAATGAGAACTTAACCAACATGCGTGGCCTTACTTCTTCTCGCCAACTTTTTCTCTGGTTTGCGCTAACCCTAATTTCGGTGCCTATCGCACTGGGATTTCACTACCTGTCCATCCCTGCCGCGTTTTTATTAGGCCCCATGCTAACGGCCATTCTGTTTGCACAAAAAAATGTGGTACTCAAACCGCATAAACACATCATCAGCTTTGCACAAGCAGTACTGGGCTTAATGATCTCTCAAGCATTATCGGTCAATGCTCTGAATCAAATTAGTCAGCATCTTGGGCTCTTTATCGGGGGCGTACTGTCAGTCTTGATCGCCAGTACCGCGCTGAGTGCGGTGTTAGCTTATCGGCGAATTGTCCCCGGAACTGCGGCCATTTGGGGCAGTAGCCCAGGCGCGGCCGCGGCAATGACTCTACTCGCACAAGATTACGGAGCAGATGTCAAAATTGTCGCTCTCATGCAATATTTGCGCGTGATACTCGTGACATTGACGGCGGCCATGGTAACACACCTGTTTGTACCGTCGACACCGTTACCCACTGAGCACGCGCACTTTATCGAGGGGCATATCGATTATGAGGGCTTCATCAAAACCCTGATCTTAATCGCTGTCATATTACTGGTGAGTTTGCGCATCAAATTACCGTCAGGCCCTTTAATGCTTGCCATCGCCAGTGGTTTAGCCGTGAGCTATTGGCACGATTTTGTTATTACCTTGCCTCAGTTGTTACTCCTCACCTCTTACTCGATGATTGGTTGGCACATCGGCTCAAAATTTACAGGCAATGCGACTCGCTATACGCTGAAAATTCTGCCGAATATCTTTTTTTCTATCACCTTATTAATTGGTTTTTGTGGGGTGCTGTCTTGGGGATTGGTTCGCTACTTTGGGATCGACCCACTAACGGCGTACTTAGCCATGAGTCCTGGGGGCGCAGATGCCATCGCCATTATTGCCGCCAGCTCTCATCACATTGATTTGCCGTTTGTTATGGCAATGCAGACGTGTCGCTTACTGTTCATGCTTATTTTTGGGCCGATGCTTGCAATCCAAGCGGCGAAACTGGTTGAACGGCGTAGTTCTCAACACGTCTAGGCGGGCAGCAAGGACAATGTTCTCGCAATAAAAAAGGCATTGCCTCAGCAATGCCTTCAAAAAGATCATTGTAAATCAATAACCTATTTATTTTTATTGTTTATTTTGAGTAATGAAACTCATTTATTATTTAGCCTTTTTTCGAACCATCATGATAATGCTGCGCATGACTCTGTGGCTCTTGGACGTTGTTATAGAAACTATGACTCAAAATACAACCAACACCACGCGTATTGTCACGTTCTCTATGCAGATTGCTATAATATTTATTCGTTTCTGAGTAATAATTATTTTATCAGTTTATAAATACAGCGCAATAACGCTGTTGAAAAATCACGCAGTTTGGGAGAATAACCCAAAGTTAAATGTGCACTTATGCCTACTTTCTTAATTTTAAGACACTTATAATAATCAAACAGTTGCATTTGGTTAAATGTCATTGGTCAGTAATGTCAGTATGCCTTGCAAGTACACTTCGGTGACATCATCCGTTGCGATGGGCGGTAACTCAATCGTGATATTCGGAATCTCTTGCTCATCACACCAAGTGCCAAACGATCCCGGCGTGTCATACCCCACTCCATCCATGACAGGTAAATTGAAAACCTCCGCTAACTTGGTTCCCAACGTTTGGTGGCGCCCCGCATCAATACACGCCAATGGCTCATGAAAACTGAGGATAAAAGCCGGCTGTAAACGCTCTATGAGCGCCATTAAATGACGAGTTTCTGGCTCTGAGCCACCACTTGTGCCTGTGGCTAAATGCACATCTCGTGTCTCGGCATGACTATTCCAGCGATACACGGTGCCGTTCCCCGACCAATTCCGAGTTGGGAAATTTCGATTCAAATCCACCCCGTTAGCATTGGAGCGTAAGCCAAGCTGATTACCATCGGGATTGGCAGACAGGATCACATGGTGATGCAAGTTCGCATGCTCAATGCTTCTTAATCCTGCCGATAGCAAACTGATCGAGGCCGTTTCATCCCCATGCATGCCCGCAAACACCAATCCTGCTTCGTTAGTAGGACATTGTGCAGGGAAATATAGCAAGGGAGCCCCAAGGGCTGATTGCCCATATTGGGTCGGGGACATAAGCAGTTGCCCACGCTGTGAACGAATTTTGGTCGGTTTCATGTCATCTTCCTATGATGTTGGTGGTTCAACTGATTAATAAACCTGGCTAATCATGACGCAACCCCTCCAATTCTTAGTGATAAAGAGGTACACTACGTCTCTTATCGCTTAGATATTGGTCGACGCTATCACAAGGACGTAGTATGAATTCAAACACTAAGACACTTATTGCGACAACAGTTGCTTCCACATTTTTTTTGGCATCCAGCATTCCTGCGCATGCTGCCAATGTACCGCCAAACACGCATTTAGCCAAGCATCAGGTATTGGTAAGAGGCAACGATGCAGAAGCGGCTACCCTTGATCCGATGAAAGCCGAAGGAATGGCAGAAATGCACATTCTACGCGATCTTTTTGAAGGTTTGGTGATTCAAGATAGTAACGGTAATGTGGTTCCAGGTGTGGCTTCGCACTGGAAAAACAAAGACAACACGATCTTCACGTTTTATCTTCGTAAAGATGCCCAATGGTCAGACGGTTCTCCGTTAACTGCGCAAGATTTTGTTTACAGCTTGCGACGCGTTGTTGACCCGGCGTCAGCGTCCCCTAATGCGTGGTATATCAAACTGAGCGGCATTAAAAACGCGGAAGCGATCATTGACGGTAATAAGAAACCGAGTGAATTAGGCGTGAAGGCACTCAATGATCACACCCTCCAATTTACGTTGAATAAACCCGTGCCTTACTTTATCGCGATGACCGGACATACTTCGATGATGCCCGTTCCTCGTCGCCTCGTTGAGAAATACGGTGATAAATGGGCAAGGCCGGAGCATATGGTGTCCAATGGTGCTTATCAGTTACAAAAATGGGTGGTCAACGAACGTGTCGAATTAGAGCGCAACCCCCATTATTGGAACAATGCTAAAACCGAAATTAACCATGTCACTTACATTCCTTTTGAACAGCAGTCGGCGGCGGTCAATCGCTTTAAAACAGGGGAAGTCGACATTACATCGGATGTGCCACCTCAGCTTGCGCCGATGTTAAAAAAAGAAATGCCAGATGCCTACACCGTGACGCCACTACTGTGTACTTATTACTATGCGTTTAATACAAAACACAAACCATTTGATGATCCGAATGTCCGTAAAGCACTGTCTTATGCGATTCGCCGTGATGTGATCACCAATGGCATTACCAACGTCGGTAATGTGCCAGCGTATACGTTTACACATCAAGATGTCGCCGGTTTCAAAGCCAAACAGCCTGACTATGCTGGCCTCACGCAGCAGCAACGCATTAAAAAAGCACAAGAGTTATTGAAAGAAGCGGGCTACGACAAAGAACATCCGCTAAAAGGAACCTTGCTCTATAACACCAGCGAAAGTAACAAGTCGATAGCGGTCGCCATTGCGTCGATGTGGCACAAAGAACTTGGTGCCGATATTACGCTGGAAAATCAAGAGTGGAAATCGTACCTGAGCTCAAGAAAACAAGGCAACTTCGACATTATGCGCGCCTCTTGGTGTGGTGATTACAACGAAGCATCGACCTTCCTCAGCCTGTTCTCTTCCAACAACGAGCGTAATTATGCTTTCTACGCCAATAAAAAGTACGACACGGCATTGCAACAAGCCCAGCTTGCCACTGATCACGGCGAACGAAATCATCATTATAATTACTTAGAGACTCTGTTAAGCCGAGACATGCCGATTGCGCCCATCTATTTCTACATGCAAGCGCGACTCATAAAACCGACCGTCGGCGGATTCCCAATGCATAATGCCGAAGGAAAAATCTATACCAAAGACTTATACATTAAGTCTCCATCTCACTAAGTGAATCAGGGAAAAAGAGGCCATGTTCGGACCTCTTTTTCCCTGTTTTATCTCTCATATCGCCTTTTTAGATTTTTGTTCATATTAGGAATCTTATTGTCAGAATGTGACTAAGCACTAAATGCTGTCAATGCAATGACGATTTTTATAGAACTTCCCCGTTTTGCCACAATAATAGCAACTACATAACGATAAAAATTAAAATGATGACTTTGAACGCTCCCACACTGGAGGATTTATGTTCAGAAACGATGTTTGTGCATTTATATCTTTAGCAAAACATGAGTTACCTACATTCCATAACTTTATTCAATTGTTTGAAGAGGAAGTCAATCAGCTGACGGAAGAAGATATTGTTCATTTTCGTTTAAGAGATAAGGCATTGCCGGATGTTATCGGCGATATCTGTAATCGTTCGATTTTGATCAATATTGAGTACACTGGGAATGATATCCGGCATATGATGCACCAGTTCAATAAAACCCTGATCACGCCACATCGCTTACATTAAGCAAGTTCAGATGTAAAAAGCTCAGAATGACTTCTGAGCTTTTTTATGGACACATGTCGAATAGCACGGACTAGATTTCAAACATTACGGTATCTTTCGCTAAGAATGGCCACGTCAAATGGTACGGTGTATCAGAGCCTTCAGGGAAAAAGTACCCAGCACGGGGTCTTAAAAACACCTGCTCACCTCGCTTGATAGTTTCTGGATGAAAATCCTGATGCGATAACGTGATCTCCCAGAAATCATCAGATTGCCACCCCATCGGTGACACTTCGACACGGACCTCCGCCCCAACCGGTGAAACCGACATAATTTTGGCTGGTAAATGGATTTGTGGGCTGGCTTTGTCTGATAACGTCACTTCATGGCTACGCACAAAGAGCTGGCCATGTTGTTGAAATTCGGGTTTATCATGAGGAATCACCCATGCCTCATCATTGGTCCAATATTTATTGCCATCCCATTGGCTTTTAAAGACATTCACATTACCAAGGAAGTTAAACACAAATTGGCTATTGGGTTGGGCAAACAGTTGTGTGGGTGTATCCACCTGTTCAATGCGCCCATTACTCATCACCACGACGCGATCAGACAGCTCCATCGCTTCATCTTGATCATGGGTGACAAACACACTGGTAAACTTCATTTCATCATGCAAACTGCGCAACCAACGACGTAACTCTTTACGCACTTTCGAATCCAACGCCCCAAACGGCTCATCGAGTAATAACACTTCTGGACGCGTTGCTAATGCTCGGGCAAGGGAGATGCGCTGTTTCTGTCCACCCGACAATTGCTCTGGATACCGTTTGGCAAGATGGCCCAATTGCACCACCTCTAACAGCTGTGCAACACGCTTATTAATCTCTTGGTTCGATAAGCGATGACGCTTATCCATCACACGCAAACCAAACGCAACATTGTCTTCAATCGTCATATGACGAAATAACGCATAGTTCTGGAACACAAAGCCAACACGACGCTCACGAACGTGCAATTTGGTCACATCTCGATCACCGAATAGAATCGAGCCACTGTTGGCACTTTCCAATCCCGCGATAATACGCAACAACGTGGTTTTCCCCGACCCGGACGGTCCTAAAAGGCCAATCATTTCACCATCTTGGATCTGGAGATCTAACGGAGTTAATGCCTGAAATTGACCGAAGCTTTTCGATAAATTATTAATAGATATACTCATGTAATTCACTCATTTTTGGCATTATCAATACGTAAAGACCGCTCTTGTCGCCATTCAACAAACGCTTTTAATCCCAAAGTTATCAGTGCAATAAAAGCCAATAGCGAGGCGCTGGCAAACGCCGCCTGAGATTGGTATCCCTGATACAAGGCTTGTACATTCAAAGGTAAGGTATTGGTTTCCCCTCGAATTTGTCCTGACACCACAGAAACGGCGCCAAATTCACCAATCGCTCGTGCATTGGTCAAAATCACCCCGTAAATCAATGCCCACTTAATGTTAGGCAAGGTCACTTTGCTAAACAGCTGCCACCACGACGCGCCTAACACGACCGCGGCTTCTTCATCACTGCGGCCCTGCTGCTGCATGAGAGGAATCAGCTCTCTGGCCACAAATGGACACGTCACAAAGATAGTCACCAATACAATACCCGGCCACGCAAACATGATCTGTAAGTTGTGGTCAAACAGCCATGACCCTAACCACCCGGTGCGGCCATACAGTAAAATGTACATTAAGCCAGCAACGACAGGCGACACGGCAAAAGGAATATCAGTAAGCGTAATCAATAGCTTACGTCCTGGAAACTCAAAACGAGTCACGGTCCAAGCCAGCAAAACACCAAACACTAAATTCACGGGAACCGTCAGCACCGCGACGACCAGCGTCAGTAAAATCGCATGCTGGGTATCGGTATCGGCAAAGTAATGAAAGTATTGCACGATGCCTTCACTGAAGGCGTGTCCAAAAATACTCAGTAGTGGCACCAACAGTAAAATGAAGGCCATCATGACCGCGATTGCGATCAAAAAGGCTTTAATCAGTGGACTATCGCCGACACGCCGTACACTTTTATCTGAATGCATATATTCCTCTAATGCCCATGAATACGACGTAAATAACGGCTTTGCCAAACATTAATACCCATCAGTAAAATGAGTGACACCACGAGGATCACGGAAGCAATCGCACTGGCCCCCGCGTTATCGAACTCTTGTAAGCGATCTAAAATCATCAACGACGTAATTTCCGTTTTATAGGCCATATTGCCGGCAATAAAGATAACCGCGCCAAACTCCCCCAAACTGCGGGTAAACGACAGGGCAATACCAACCAATAAAGCGGGCCATAACGACGGGAAAATAATACGCTGGAAGACTTGCCAATCCGACGCACCCAGCGTCATCCCTGCCTCTTCCTCTTCGGCCGATAACTCTTCTAACACTGGCTGAACCGTACGCACCACAAATGGAATGCTCGTAAAGGCCATCGCCAGAATGATCCCTAATGGGGTATACGCAACCTTAATCCCCCACTCTGCCAACACACTGCCAAACGCGCCTTTGCTTGAATAGAGCGTTGCCAGCGTGATACCCGCAACTGCCGTGGGCAGTGCAAAAGGCAAATCGACCAGCGCATCCAATAAACGTTTACCGGGAAAGCGATATCGAACTAATACCCAAGCCAGCAGCAAGCCAAAGACACCATTGAATAACGAAGCAACAAAGGCCGAAAATAGCGTGATTTTGTAACTCGCGACAACACGTGGATCGCTGATGGCAAACCAGTAGTCACTCCATGTCATACCACTGATTTGCGCAATCATGCCCGTCATCGGCAGCAGCAAAATCAAGCTGATAAAAAAGAGTGACGTACCTAAGCTAATGCCAAAGCCCGGTAACACATGTTTAGAACCAAAGGGCATGGTCAGGAACCCCAGTTGTTTTTTCATAATGACTCTTCACATTCACCAAGACATGCGCCCAACGTTATGTCCCGTTGCTGGGACATAACATCACACAGGGATTAACGTTGCTGTAATTGATCGAGACGAGCACCACGCGCAAATTGCGTTTTCATGGCATTGGGCCAGCTTCCCGTAATCTGCTTGACGGTCATCAAATCGACGGCCGGGAAACGATCTTTTTCTTCCGCTAAAACGTCTTTATCGTTAACACGGTAGTTAAAGCTAGCCAGCAAACGTTGCGCAGGCTTGCTATAAAGGTAGTTTAAGTATTCATGAGCAAGCTTTTCTGTACCATTACGCTTAGTATTCGCTTCGACCACAGCCACTGGAAACTCCGCTAAAATAGAGGTTTTAGGGACCACCACTTCGTATTGATCTGAACCATACTGATTACGAATATTGTTCACTTCGGATTCAAACGTGATCAAAACATCGCCTAAGCCACGTTCAACAAATGACGTTGTCGCTCCACGGCCACCGGTATCAAATACTGCGACATTGCGTAGCATTTTTTTCAGGTAAGCGTTTTGGTCTTTTATATCGTCTTTGCCAAAGGTTTTTTGAGCGTAGCCTAATGCCGCAAGGTAGGTATAACGACCATTACCCGAGGTTTTTGGATTCGGGAACACCGACGACACGCCGTCTCTTGCGAGGTCTTTCCAGCCATGGATATTTTTAGGATTGCCTTTACGCACCAAAAACGCCGTGGTTGAGTAATACGGTGAACTATTATTAGGGAATTTCGCTTGCCAATCCGCTGGAATAAGATTGCCTTTATCATGCAACACTTGGACATCGGTCACTTGGTTGAATGTCACGACATCGGCTGGCATCCCTTGTAAGATGGCGCGCGCTTGTGTTGACGATCCTGAGTGAGATTGTTTGATCGTGACATCGTTACCCGTTTCTTGCTTCCAGTGTTTTTGAAACATTGGGTTGTAACTGGCGAACAGCTCACGAGCAATATCAAAAGACGAATTCAATAATGTTTGTTGTGCCGCTGAAACTGAAAAACTGCCCGCGATTAGTGCACTGGCAAACAGAACTTTTGACATAGAATGTTTCATGAATACTCCGTATACGGTGTTGTTCCTTAGAATGGATTCTAGAGTATTAGAATTTCAAAGAATGATAAATTCAAACAATATAACTATTTGATATAACACCATACCAAACCTTGTATTCACTCCACATTTTACTTCTTGTTTTTTATACAAAAGAACCGTTTAATAGTAACTAGTCAAAAATTAACGCATCGCGTTAACGCGCATCCGACCTTTTCAACCAAGCTTAAGGATTTATTCGTGTCACACTTTCCTACTATTGCCGAATACATCGGGAACACGCCTCTAGTTCGTCTTCAGCGACTCACGGGAAACGCCACCAGTACCGTTCTCGTCAAGCTTGAAGGCAATAATCCAGCGGGTTCAGTAAAAGATCGCCCAGCTTTTAACATGATTCAACGTGCTGAAGATCGCGGCACCATTCAACCCGGTGACACCTTGATCGAAGCAACCAGTGGGAACACAGGGATTGCTTTGGCCATGGCCGCGGCGATCAAAGGCTACAAAATGGTATTGATTATGCCGGAGTCCTCCACTCAAGAACGCGTTGATTCGATGAAAGCTTATGGCGCAGAACTGATTTTGGTCGAAGGCATGGAAGTCGCACGCGACCTCGCCTTAAGCATGCAAGCACAAGGTCAGGGAAAAGTGCTCGACCAGTTTAACAATCCGGATAACCCTGATGCGCACTTCCATTCCACTGGTCCAGAAATCTGGCAGCAAACGCATGGTGAAATTACACATTTTGTCTCTAGCATGGGAACCACTGGCACGATCATGGGCGTATCGCGTTATTTAAAATCGCAAAACCCAGACATTACCATTGTCGGTTTGCAGCCTGCGGAAGGGAGTAAAATCCCAGGTATTCGCCGCTGGCCAGAAGCCTACTTACCCGGAATATTCGATGCAGCGAATGTTGACCAAGTGATTGACGTTGAAGAAAAACAGGCCATACAAACCGCTCGAGATATGGCAAGTATGGAAGGGATTTGTGCTGGAGTGAGCTCGGGTGCTGCCGTCAATGCCGCGATTAAGATTGCAGATGAAAACCCGGGGTCCGTGGTGGTTGCCATTGTTTGCGACCGCGGTGATCGCTACTTATCCTCAGGGCTCTTTTCCTAACCTCACCAACCGCACACACAAATAAGGCGCATGCAACCATCTGCAGGCGCCTTATTCATAGCAAAGTACGTTTTAAGAGTAAGGTTTGTTGCGGTTAAAACATTCGTTGCGATTAAAACAAAGGCGGTGATTGACGTATCACCGCACTTTGCACGTCGGCTTACTCATGTGAGCTTAACCAAACGTTTCAGGATCAGGGCCTAGACGCTCGCCGCGCTCGAGAGATGCTATCGCGGTAATATCATTCTGATCGAGACTGAAATCAAACACATCGCCATTCTCACGGATACGTGACGGAGTCACGGATTTCGGAATCACCACACAACCTAACTCAATATGCCAACGGATAATAATTTGCGCTGGGGTTTTCCCATATTTTTCAGCAATGGTGGCAATGACGCTGTCAGATAATGCGTTGTTTTGTGCAAGAGGGCTCCAGCACTCTGTCGCTATGCCCATCGACTGATGCACATCACGCATCGCCTGTTGCTGCATATAAGGATGCAACTCAATTTGGTTAATGACAGGTTTCACGCCAGTATCGGCCACAAGGTGTTTTAAATGCCCCTCATTGAAGTTTGAAACACCAATGGATTTCACCAAGCCTTGCTCTTTCATTTCAATCATGGCTTGCCAGGTTTCAACGTACAAACACTGATTCGGCATTGGCCAGTGAATCAATAGCAAATCCACGTAATCGGTGCCAAGCTTTTCAAGGCTTTGCTTAATCGCTTCCCATGCGGCATCGTGCCCTTGCGCGTCATTCCATACTTTAGTAGTTAAAAAAATCTCTTCACGAGGAATCCCGCTTTGCTTGATCCCTTCACCCACGCCTTCTTCATTGCCATAAATTGCCGCGGTATCAATATGTCGATAACCGCTTTGTAATGCTTCTTTTACCGCTAATGCTGCTTGCTCATTCGAGGCTTTCCATACGCCTAAACCAAGTTGTGGTATTGAATGACCATCGTGAAACTGAATTCGTGTTGCTGATGTCATGGGAGCTCCTTTATGTGGTAGTCATCGCACGGCCAATACACAATGTACTGACATGGATTCCCGCACAATCGACTTAAAATTCCTCTCTCACCGTACCACATTGGCTCACTAAATCTACCACATAGCTCAAATCATGACGTTACATCACATCATGACGCACATTGACCCTAATTTGACTTGCTCACCATAATATCGAGAATCTGAACGTCGGTTTGCATCATTGAACCGTTCGCTAACGCCGATAAATTGGCAATCGAGTCATCAACATCATTGGCGACAATGCCCTCTTGCCCAGACACAAAATGATGGTCTATCGCCATCATAGCCGCTTTTAATGCCGAGCTCGCTGAGGAGGAGACTTTCATCGCACAAGCCGTTTTCGCTCCATCACAAATCACCCCTGCCACATCGCCAATCATACTCCCAACGGCATGACTGATTTGCGCGTAGTCACCTCCGAGTAAGTGGGTGATCCCAGCCGTCGCTCCCATGCCAGCGGTCGTCGCACCGCATAATGCCGATAACTTATGCTGCTGGGCTTTGATGTAAATCGCCAGTAATTGAGATAAGGTCAACGCTCGCAGTTGCTGCTCACGGTCGGCATTGAGAAATTGCCCTGTGACGACGACAGGCATGGTCGCCGCGATGCCTTGATTACCCGAGCCAGAGTTGCTCATCGCAGGCTTCATTGCGCCATCCATCCGCGCATCAGACGCCGCCGCGGTGCGAATCAAAACATCCGTCATTAAATCTTTAGAAAGCAGGCCTCTCTCCACATTACGCTGCAAAGTCGCGCCAATCTGTAACCCATACTCGCCACTCAGGCCTTCTTGTGATAACGCGTCATTCAACTGTTGCGCTTTTTCAATAAATTCAATTTGTTCAAGTGGCACGTGCATGGCAAAGTCATAAATATCTTGAGCTTTTGCCTCCAACATCACGCCGGTGCGTTCTGACCCGTGACTGGACTCATCTGACGATGGTGCGGCGGCTTGATAGGTGGTTAAGCCATTTTCGACGATGGACACAACATGAGTATGGGTATCGGCAATGGTGACGGTGACGCTGTGATGACCATCACTTACAGTGACTTGCGCGTACAATATGTGTGACACAGGGGCAACCTTAACTGAGACAGCCTCATTGGCTAACCACTGCTTCGCCTGTTTCACATCATCAGGCGTCACGTTTGCCAACACTTCTAGTTCAGCGCTCGGGTCGCCAGCAATCGCCCCCAAGGCCGCTGCAATGGGTAACCCGACCATACCTGTGCCCGGAATACCGACGCCCATGCCGTTTTTCATCAAATTGGGAGACACCGCCACGACAATGTATTGTGGCTTCTTCCCCAGTCGCTGCGTGGCCATTGCCGCGGCTAATGCGACCGATACAGGTTCCGTGCAGCCGAGCGCAGGAACGACTTCTTGATGCAGTACTTGAATGAATGGCGACCAAAATTGTGTGTTCATAGAATCCCTACCCAAGAGGACAACAGTGCGGTAATGAGATCCCACTATAGCGTGCGCTAGGAATAATTAATTTGCCAAATTTGCTCTATTTTTAAATATAAGTAGAAAGTATTTTTATTATAAAGCGATTATATAAAAATATATTTTCATTAGGTGTGACGGAAGCCAAAATCGCCCGTGTTCAGGATGAGAGCATCCGACAGGGAAAGAACCGTCATATATTCAGAGATAAAAAAAGAGCCGTGATACTCTCACGGCTCTTGTTCACAAATGTGTCAGGATGACTGGCAAAACTTAACCAATCAAACCTTGCTTCGCGAGGTACTCATCGTAAGTTCCATGGAAGTCATTCACACCTTCTTCGGTGATTTCAATGATTCGCGTTGCAATCGAAGAAACAAACTGACGGTCATGAGACACGAACATGAGCGTGCCTTTGTAGTTTTCTAATGCTAGGTTTAATGCTTCGATAGATTCCATATCCATGTGGTTGGTCGGTTCATCCATAAGCAAAATATTAGGTCGTTGCATGATAAGTTTACCAAACAGCATACGGCCCTGTTCACCCCCAGATAAGACGGTCACAGACTTTTTAATATCGTTTTGTGAAAACAACATCCGACCCAAGATACCACGAACGGTTTGCTCATCGTCCCCTTCGTTTTTCCATTGCCCCATCCAATCAAGCAACGTCATCGATTCATTAAATTCATGAGCATGGTCTTGCGCGTAGTAACCAATGTTACTGTTTTCTGACCACTTAATGTCACCCGCTTTGGGCGCCATAACGCCGGCAAGAGTATTAAGCAAAGTGGACTTACCAATACCGTTTGCACCGATAATCGCAATGCGCTCACCCACTTCAACCATCATATCGACATCGTTAAACAGCATGTTATCGTCATAACCTTGAGTCAGACCTTTCACTTCCAACGCATTACGGAACAACTCTTTCTCTTGGTCAAAACGGATAAACGGCGATTGACGGCTCGATGGTTTCACTTCATCAAGCTGAATTTTATCAATTTGCTTTTGACGTGATGTGGCTTGTTTGGCTTTCGATGCGTTCGCAGAGAAACGGCTCACGAACGTTTTCAGCTCAGCAATTTGCGCTTTTTTCTTCGCATTGTCTGCCAGCATACGCTCACGCGCTTGCTCCGCAGCAATCATGTATTCATCATAGTTACCGTGGAAAAGACGTAATTCGCCGTAATCCAAATCCGCCATGTGCGTACACACAGTGTTAAGGAAGTGACGGTCGTGAGAAATGATGATCATGGTACAGTTACGTGCAAGTAAGATTTGCTCTAACCACGCGATAGTGTGCATGTCCAAGTTGTTGGTTGGCTCATCAAGTAGCATGATTTCTGGTTCCGCAAACAACACCTGAGCCAGCAACACACGCAGCTTCAGGCCTGGGGCAATTTCACTCATTAAACCATAGTGTTGCTCTTCAGGGATCCCTAAGCCAAGCAATAGCTCTCCGGCACGCGCATCCGCGGAATAGCCATCCATTTCTGCAAACTCAACCTCTAGGTCGCCCACTCGCATGCCATCTTCGTCCGACATTTCTGGTAGCGAATAAATACGGTCACGTTCTTCTTTGACTTTCCATAGATCTTTATGACCCATGATCACCGTATCGATCACAGAATAGTTTTCAAATGCAAACTGATCCTGTCCTAACTTCGCCATACGCTCGTTGGGATCTGTGATCACAGTCCCTGACGATTGTTCCAGTTCACCGCCTAAAATTTTCATAAAGGTCGATTTACCACAACCATTCGCGCCAATAAGGCCGTAACGGTTGCCATTACCAAATTTTATTGAGATGTTTTCAAATAATGGCTTATCGCCAAATTGCATGGTGATGTTTGCAGTTGATAGCACAAGAAATCCTAATTGGAGGTCAAAAACATAAAAAGCCATCATAAGTGGCTTGTGAATGTGACCATAATAACAGTTTTTCTTCACGCTATCAGCTCTAATCAGCGCGAACAAATGCAACAATTGCGGGTAGAATGGTGGTAAAATATAATAACTTTGTGTTTTTGTTCGATCTTTCTGCCAAAATCTCTCTTATTCAAATATTCGGTTGCTATTCTCGGTTGTTTTTTATCTAATAGCCCTACTAGAGAAGGGACTTCAAAACCAAAGCAAGGTTTGCCTGATTCACGTGAAATTGTTGTAATAACGGTTTCTTATTAAAGTTGTTTAAATCATTAAGTAAAAGGTTGGGACGGTGAATGTCTGACGTATCCACAAACGCAAGCAATGCGACTTCTGTCATGCAGTCGGTATTGGATTTTATTAATTCAGGCTGGGGCTATTCAATCGGGGGAATTATCCTGGTTGTAGCGGCTGGCTACTGGGGTGTGCGTAAGCTAAACACGCCAAGCTTCGTGATCAAGCAGATCCGTAAGCGCAATATGAAAGAGTTGAAAAAACAAGGCGCAGAAAGCAACGAAGCCATGCAAGATATGGATCGCCTACTAGACTCTGTTGAAAAGTATGCCAACAAACAAGGCATGAAAGGGTCAGAGATGGCAAAATTATTAACGCCATTACAGCAATCTAAATCCAACCCATCAGCAGCCAGCTTCTATCAGTCAATGGCACACATTGCTAAAAACATTAACGATACTAACCTATCGAACAAGCTGCTGAAAAAAGGCAAACAAGTGAAGTCAAGTTCAGCTTTAATGGCCGGCTTACTCAAACGTGCTGGCATTTAATTCCAGCAGAGACCTTATACATCAACCGGCGCTCATTGAGCGCCGGTTTTTTATCTGCACTCTTAGACCCCGTTCGTTACCCGAGGTAGCGACGGCTTTTTAGAAAATCGGCGCATCGTAATCGTAACCTTCATCGGTATACGCTGTGACCATCGCATCCGCAACCAAGCCATTTTCGTCTGCCACGTGAGCGGCAAAAAAGTCACTGATTTGTTGGCGACGCCCATGGGCCGCCCACGCGTCTCCGTCTTTCCATATTTCATTGAAGACAATCGGATAATCATTATTCATCGCACTCGGATGGCTGATTTGACGGGTCACCGTATATTGTACGCATCCATCTTCGCGATACGCGTCCGGCTCTAGCGCTTTCAGTACCTCAAAAAGCTCCGCTTCTTTACCTTCTTTCGGTTTAAATTGTGCAATGACATAAACTTTACTAGACATATAATTTCCTTTGGATTGGAGAAATAAACGGGATCGGCTCGATGACCGAGTATAAATGAAGGCCACGATAGAGACGTGGTTGTTTGGAAATGCTTCGCCAGAATTGGCCCATCATCTACAGAAACTTCGCCCTTTCTTCTAGGCACTCATAAGATGCCACTTCAAACTCTCGGCATATCCACGGACGATTTTCGTAAATGGTACACATATAGGTATCTCTGTCCATCGCAGAGCACCAACCATCTTCTAAACGCAACATGGTCTCACCACCCCATTGATCGCGCTGAATGTGTTGCTCCGGTACGCCCGTGTCAGAAATGATCATCACTTCCAAACGACAGCAACACGCCTCACAGTTTGAACACGCCACCTGTTCTGGGGGAAAGTCGTTTTTAATTGGTATATTCATGAGTCCCTTAAGTCGTGGTGATACCAGCATGATACCTGAATTGTCTCGGGATCATAGCGACAATATAAGCCCGTGTTGGCCTGTGACCGATTTCTTACACGGACGCGCGGTTTGAACTATTTACATTTTGTAACATACTCATCCATCAGAAGATAGCGCATTGATTTACTGTTATGTTATAACATCTGCAAATAATCATTCATCATCAACTGTGACCGATATGCTATCGCCCTCTTGTCTTTTAAGTGTGGACAATTTATCTCTTTCTATTGGCTCGACCGAATTGGTCAAGGCCATCAGTTTTCAACTCCATCAAGGTGAGCGCGTTTGTTTACTCGGGGCATCCGGATCCGGAAAATCTCTGACTGCACGCGCATTGAGTGGCACCCTGCCGCCAAATACTCGCGTTTCTGGACAAGTGATGATCAATGATCACGACGTGACTCATCAACCCATTTTACAACGTCCCGCAGCGGGGCGAATCGCCACCATTTTCCAAGACTCCTTCGGCGCTCTGAATCCACTCATGAGTGTTGGAAAGCAGCTCTCGTTGAGCACTCATGTCCGCTCATACCATCAGTTATCGTCACTGCTTACCCAGATGGGCATTCCTGATAGTGAGCAATTGTTGTCACGTTTACCCGGTGAATTATCCGGTGGCCAACGTCAAAGGCTGTGTATTGCCTTTGCCTTACTGAGTGGTGCCAACCTCTTAGTGGCTGACGAGCCGACCACCGCACTGGATGTTCTGAATCAACAACAAGTCATCGATCTGCTGAAACAATGCACCAGTGACCAAGCATGTCATCACAGTGAGCACTTACACAGCGCCTCACTGTCTTTACTCTTTATCACCCATGATATTCATGTCGCCGCCCAGTTATGCCAACGTGCCATTGTGCTGTATGACGGTCAAGTCGTCGAACAGGGGCGCATGGAAGAGGTGCTACTTAACCCACAGCACGCCTATACCAAGCGTTTAGTGGCGGCCGTACAAACTGCTGACTCGCATCTTGCTCCCTACACTCACAAGGGGCGGGCAGCATGACTCAGTCTCTCCCCTATCTTCGTTTATCACAGGTGACATTTGCGCCGCATGCGACACCGATTATCGATAATCTGTCGCTTACCCTTCATGGTACTGAGCGAGTCGGATTGGTCGGTGCCTCCGGCAGTGGTAAATCGACGCTGTTAAAACTGATGTTAGGCTTATATCGGCCTCATCAAGGTACCCTACATTGTCAAGATCGCCCTATTCAGGCGCATTTTTGGCAATCGTTAAATTGGTACCGACAGCAAGTGCAGTATATTCCTCAAGATCCCCATCACTCGCTGCCCCCTAATCAAACGGTGGAGCAAGCCTTAATGGAGCCGAAAAAGCGTTTAACACGCTCCTTGGCGAGCGCTGATGAATTACGTCGTGCCGTCGAACAGGTGCAATTGTCTGCTCAGGTTTTAAAGCAAACTATTGGCGAATTATCCGGTGGGCAGGCACAACGTATTGCTCTCGCTCGAGCACTGATGGTCAAACCACAATTTCTACTCGCTGACGAGCCCACCAGCGGGTTGGACCTTCCTTTGCGTGAGCAAATGAAGGCCTTACTTACCGACATTTGTCAACGCCAGCAAATGGGGTTAATGGTCGTCACACACGATATATCGATGGTGGCAGGACTGTGCGATCGACTCTTGGTGATGAATCAAGGTGTCATTGTTGAAGATCGCGATACCAATGCAGTCTTGCATGCGCCCCAACACCCGTACACACAAGCGTTATTGGCCGCGGTCCCCTGCATGCCCTGCCATATCCAGCACCTAAACCATGCACACTCTTTATCCTCTCATTCTTTACAAGGACATGTTTACTGATGAAATTCTCACATTCCAAGATGGGGTCATTAAGCGGCCTGTTGCTTTTAACTGCCACTCTCACGGGCTGCTTTGATCAATCACAAGAGCAGACCACATCCACTCAGGCAGAGCACGCTCATCATAATGATCGCCTTCGTTTAGTCATGCTTTTGCCGCCGCGCTCTGGGTTATCCCCGTTAAGTGACGATGCCTTTAAGCTATCGCGTTGGAGCACGGGAGAAACGCTTACCGTATTAGATAAAGACGGGCAACTGCAACCAGCACTCGCCACGCAATGGGAACAAGTGACACCAAAACAGTGGCGTTTTGAACTGCGTCGTAACGTCACCTTTCATGATGGCACGCCATTTAACGCAAAAAGTGTGGTGAATGCGCTCACTACCGCCTCCCTTGCATCGCCGAAGCCAAGAATTCTTGATGGAGTGGACATCACCATTGAAGCGGATGGTGAACACGCGGTACTCGTCACCAGTAATATCGCCGATCCACTGCTCGCACAGCGACTCACTAGTCCGCAGTTGACGATATTGGCCGCACGTGCTTATGGCGAAAAGGGGGTGATTAACCCAATTAAAGCCGGGACAGGGCCATTTGTGTTGACGGCGGTCAATGGAACGAGTGGCGCCACCTTAGAGCGCTATGATCATTACTGGGGTGAACCTGCACAAGCGCCGGGCATTGATGTCAGCTTTGTGCCTGATGGTGTCGCGCGTGCCGCATCGTTACGTACCGATACCGGTGATATTGTTGAAGCCATTCCTGTCTCCCAAGCGCCCTTACTGGATCCTGCTCTGGTTCATGAAGTTCCGATGCCGCGTACCAATACCTTATACCTCAATACGCAACATGGCGTGATGAAAGATCCCGCGATGCGGGCGGCGGTGCGTGAAGCGATTCATCGCGACGTCATCGTTAACAATGTGTATGAACAACGCGCCGATATTGCGAAAGGATTGCTCGGCCCCGCCCTTCCTTGGGCCGCCAAATTGCGTCAGCCGATTGCCAACCCAACACAAGCAGGAACCCCCAAAGGACAAACGATCACCCTTGGCACCTTTACTGACCGAACCGAATTACCGGAGGTGGCGGTATACATCGCTCAGCAATTAACGAAAGCCGGATTCCATGTCAAACAAGACGTGCGTGAGTATTCACAAATAGAGTCCGATGCGTTAGCGGGAAAGTTTGATGTGTTCATTCTATCGCGCGCAACGGTATTAGACTCCGGTGACCCTGTCGCCTACATGTACAGTGACTTTTCTTGTGATGGGTCGTTTAATATTGCTCAACTGTGCCAACCCAAAATTGATGAGGCATTACGCAAAGCAAGTCTACTGCCCGCTGGACCACAACGACAAAAAGCCATTATGGCTGCAGAACAACTGATTCTTGCAAGCGATGCGGCGATTCCTATGTTGCATGAGCGCGTGATTCAAGGCGAGTCTCTCAGAGTACGAGACGCACTGCGTGATCCTCGCGAACGAACTCTGATTGACGCCCATACCCACATTGCTCAAGAAAGTACCATCAAACCTTAACGTGATTTGAGATAGCCTTATTCTATGAACCGTTTGTCAGTGTCACCATGGCTACACGCCTCTTTTTTACTGTCGACTTTTTCCCGCCTGCTCACCCTTGCAGGCGTGGTCATTCTGGTCGCCTTGCTCCCCTGGCTTTCTGGGCACGATCCCGCTCTGGCGCTCTTACGGGCTCGCTCTGCTGAGCAAAACCCGAGTGCAGAAGCCTTACAAGCCATTCGTGATTCATTAGGGCTCGATCAAGGGCCCATCGCATTGATGATGAATTGGCTGCACGGGATAATGCAGGGTGACGCGGGTGTATCTTGGGTGTCCGGTCGTCCCATTATTGATGGCATGCTCAACGCCGCCAGTGTCTCATTGACCTTGATGGGATTTGCTCTATCGGGCGCGTTGCTGATTGCCTTCGTGATTACGCTTCCCACCATCAAACGGGGATTACAAGGACAAGCATCACGCAGCCAAGGTATCATTGCTGTCATTTTTACCGCGTTACCCGAGTTTCTTTTGGCCTCGTTACTGCTGTTGATTGGTGCGGTTTGGTTACAATGGTTTCCCCCTTTTGGTTGGAAAAACCCAACCTACGCCGTTCTGCCAGCCCTCTCTTTGGCCATTCCTGCAGGCGGTTATTTAGGGCGTTTACTGTCTGATACCATCGCTCAAGTGTTTAGCGAACCTTGGATCGCAACATGGAGTGTGGCGGGTGTTCATCGCTGGCACATCACAATAGCCGTATTAAGACGGGCGATCGCTACCGTTCTGCCTTTGATAGGCTTGGTGTTAGTGTCCTTGACTGGCGCGGCCATTGCCGTCGAAAAAGTGTTTGCGATTCCAGGGTTAGGACGCGCGACCTTAGGAGCGGCGATCGCCAAAGACATGCCGACGCTGCAATTTGGCATTCTACTGATTCTCGCAGTAGCGTTTTTAACCGGCATCACCGTCAATCTATTACGACACCTCTTATTAGGAAGAGCCCTACGTATCGGTGCGCTCCCGCCCGTCAAAGACTCGGTCACCACTCAACACGGTAAATCGCGCGCATTACCTTGGGTCTGTTTATTCCTGCTAGGCACCCTAATTGTGTTCGGTATCAGTAGGGATCCCTTTGCCATCCAATACATGCGCCTTGCCACGCCATCTTGGTCCTTACCTTTTGGTGCCGATGCAATGGGCCGAGATATATTGGCACGCATCGCCCACGGAAGTTTTTATACCTGTGCGGTGGCATTGACGATTGCTTTGCTGTGTCTTGTCATGGGATTCATTGTTGGGCAATGTCCACGCTTAATGGCCGGACCGATTGAAATGGCCAATGCCCTGCCGCCAGTGATTACGGGGTTGCTGGTTGTCGCGATCTCGGGGCCGGGAATTGTCGGGGCAAGTATTGCTGTACTCTCAGTCAGTTGGGCGCCTCTGGCGGCTCATGCCGCCGCGCTAAATGAGGAAGTCAAAGCCCGTTCGTACATTCAAATGCTCCCGCTGATCGGCGTCGGCCCAGTGAGACGTCAATGGTGCTATGTTTTGCCTGCAATTTTCAAACCCTTACTACGCCACGCCATGTTGCGCGTTCCGGGAATGGCGCTAGCACTTGCTTCGTTAGGATTTCTTGGACTGGGCGCGATGCCGCCCAGCCCAGAATGGGGACGCATTTTAGCCGAAGGCATGCCGTATATTGAACGCAGTTTCTGGGTGGTACTTGCGCCCGCCGCCTCGCTCATCATTCTATCGATTTTTGCAGTCAGTGCCGCCAGTCTGTGGGGGCAACCACGCCGCTGACCGCTCCGTCATCCGGCCATATGCACGCTTGCTTAGCCAAACATCGGCTCGCTCGCGTCTATGGCTTGGAGTGACGGCTCGGAGTGACGTTGACTATCAATTTAGAGCGCTGGGCAATGAAAGCACGACATCATGCCGCGTGTTGCCGTCCCGTGCGCACTAACCAACGAAACAGTGCAAATTGGCTGGGTAGATAAAACAGATATTCAGGATGCCACTGCACGCCGTAGACGGCTTTGTCATCGGTACTTTCAACCGCTTGCACAAAACTATCCAAATCCCGCCCCACGACACGCAATCCATTGCCAACGTCTTTAATGGCTTGATGGTGTAAACTATTAACACGAAGCTTCGCTTTTCCACACAGCGTAAACAGCGTCGATTGGCGATCAACAAACACCTGCTTGGTTGGCAACAGCCCGGGACGGTTGTAGGTCCGTTCACGCAAAGACGAAATGTCTTCGTACAGATTGCCGCCTTTCACGACATTGATCAGTTGCGAGCCACGGCAGATACCGAGAATCGGCACATTTTTTTGTAGCGCCCATTCAATCCATTGAATTTCCAGCTTGTCTCTTTCTGGGTCAAATTTATCACGCTCACCGAAGGTTTCCCCATAATGCTCAGGGTCAATGTCATCACCACCGCCAATAATGAGCGCATCAAACGGGTAACCAGACCAAGGGTGTGCAACACTGATACGCTCAGGTTGTGCCCCTGCAAGCGTTAACGCTAACTTAGTACACCACCATGATGGTGACCAACGACGATCGCTCCCTGTAACGCCTATCCGAGGCTTTCTATCCATTGGTTCACTTCCTTAATCCAATCACTGCGTTTGACTCCAATTACCGGCATCGACATCGCTTTAAATCGGCGCGATAAAAAGTCCAAGCTGTCGGCATCAGCGGCGAGTATCTCAACGAAATTCCATAGATTCCAAGACGATGCAAAACTCCAATCTTGATGCTCGATTAAACAATTGGGCAAACGGTAATGGAACGTCGGCCGAGCATTCACCTTGGTGTCTGCCACCGCATTTTTCACTTTCGCTTCATGAATGCTTGCGAATAAAGGCAACATATCTAAGGCGCGATTCCGGCTTGGGTTATGCGCAAGGTAATCGTCCATTAACGCATCAAGCGTCTCGTAGTCTTTTTCCAGCAACAGCTCAACATAGTCTTCAGTGTATAATTTTATGTAAGGGCTCATTTTTCGCGCAATATTGACCTCATGCGCTTGGTTCAGCCACCATTGCAATAGCCCAAAGGCACGCAGATAGGCCTGCAAGGTGGTCACCTCTTTGGAAGGAACTTCAGGATTAATATGGACGCCGAAGGCGGCCACCACCGAATCATCGGTCCCTTTTGCGCCAGCCTCACGCAATGCTGAAATAATATCGTCCAGCTTGCCGAGCTTATCTAATGGAAACGGGGGGAAGATAATTTCGAGCGGCACGACCGATAAGGCCACTTGATGCAGAAACTCCACCCGCTTATGTCCTTGATCTTTGACTTTCGCTTCTAACGCGGCGTTTTTGAGAAACTCCCAATCAAGTTCAACGGTGAATTTGCCATACTCTGAGGTATTCAATTCATATTCCACTTCCGATTTTTGTTCGAGCGTTCCCCCGAACACATCTTGTAGAATAGACGTTACGTTACTTAAGGTGAGCCCCGTAAATTCGATTTCAAAGCCGACGTTACGCACGTCGTCAGAATCCGTCGTTTTTATAGGAGGAGCATTAAAAGCCATGATTACCTCCGCACTTTTTTGAATGAATTGAATAAATATCGTCTATCTCTCTTTCATTGATATCATAAAAATCAATGAAAAATAAACAGCAAATCCTCGCACGAGGCCTTTGCTGTGTATTTATTGTAGAACAAGTCAGTGCACTCCCTGTCAACGCAACCCAATTTACGACCGCGAAGAGAAGCAATCAGTTACAACGAGGCTAAAGGATGAATGCTGCGATACCCATCAGATCCGGTAAACACCTCACAGTGAATACCATAACTTTGGGCAATCTGCTGCGGCGTCAGTACTTGGTGGGTTTCGCCCTCTGCCGCAATACGCCCTGACTCTAAAATCATAGTGCGATCGGCAAATCGATGCGCCAGATTTAAGTCATGTAATACCATGATGGTAACAATGTTATGCTCTTTGGTGTAATCACGAACTACCTGCAACAATTGAAGTTGATTGGCTAAATCCAATGCTGAGGTAGGCTCGTCCAGTAGGAGTAGTTTCGGTTGATGGATGAGTGCCAGAGCCAAGGCCACCATCTGACGCTGCCCACCGGACATTTCACTGAGCATCCGCTCACTCAAATGCGTTAAGTTTAGCCGCTCAAGCATCTCTTGCGCCAACACCAAACTTTCCGGAGACGCTCGAAAATTCATGTTTTGACTATTTTGAGCCAGTAACAGCAGTTCAAACACGCACAGGCGAACACTGGTTGATGAAAAATCCTGTGCCACGTAACCAATCTGTTTACTGCGCTCCTTGGCGGTCATTTCGGTCAAACTCAGCCCGCCAATCTTGGCAAGACCGCTGGCGTTGACCAATCCTGCCAAGCCTTTGACTAAGGTCGATTTCCCCGCGCCATTACGCCCCAACAAGGCCAAGGACTGCCCCGCAGCCAAATCGAAGCTGACGGGTTTCAATATCTCATGACGACCAATACTGACCGCGAGTTGATTGACATTGAGCATTAACGTCTCCCCATACTGCGTCCGAAGACTAACCACACAAAAAACGGAACCCCCAATAATGACGTCACCATGCCGATGGGGAGGATCACTCCAGGGATTAATACCTTACTGATAATCGATGAGACCGTCATAATTAACGCGCCAATCACCATCGTCATGATTTGCGTAAACCTCTGATCTTCCCCCACCAACATGCGAGCCACATGCGGGGCCACCAACCCTATAAAACCGACCACACCAATGGTTGCCGTGATCGCACTGGCCAGCAACGCCGCGAACACCAACAGCAGCATACGCAAGCGTGCAACAGAAATACCCAGAACTTGCGCCTGTTCACCAAACCCGCGTAGCGCGGAAATTTGCCAAGACAGCAACAGTAACACGGGAACAATTACCGCGATGACAGCGCTGTTAATGCCGACTTGAGTCCACGTACTTTTTTGCAACGATCCCATCAGCCAAAAGATCAAGGATTGCAATTGATCCACATCGGCAACGTATTGTGCTAATCCAAGCAGCGCAGAGAACACAAAATGCACCGCGATGCCAAGCATCACGATCATCTCAACGGATAAGCCTTTGCGCGCCGAAAAAATACCGATAAATAATACCGTCGCCAATGAAAATACGAAGGCGTTTGCGGTCAGCAAATAATCAACGGGCAGAAAACTGAATAAGGTGGTTTGAAACACAATCACTAATGCGGCACCAAACCCCGCCGCTGACGAAATCCCTAATGTAAAGGGCTCGGCTAAAGGGTTATCCAATACGGTCTGCATCAATAACCCTGCCAATGCTAAACCCACCCCTGATAGCACCGCAGTAATGGTAACTGGCATGCGCAAATCCCACATCACGACATGCACCACCGGTGACACACGTTCAGGGTGAATAATGGCCTCAAAGGCTTGTGACCATGGCAAGGTGCCAGAACCGGATAACAAATCCACGGCCACCGCAAGCAACGTTAATACGAAACACGTCACCAACAGCCAAGATTTGCGACGAATGGTCTTTTGGTAAGCAAAATGACTGGGCACTTGGCCCAGTTCTAACGCAGTATCAGTCATAAAAAAGAACTATTCCTTGGCGTGTGCAAATAGCGTGAGATCCGCGTCGCGCTGAATCCCCGTGAAGCGAGCGAGAATCGTTTGATAGGTTTTCGTTGGATCGAGATCTTTAAACTGCTCTGGGTAAAAATCTTTTGCCAGTCCTTCAATCGCGACAATGTTGTAAGGATGATTATAAAACTGATGATAAACGCCATAAATGCGGTGCGTTTTATAGGCTTTCATCTGTTTAAAGCCTGGGCGAGACAACAGATGAGTAAAGGCCTCTTGAACATTCTCAGGCCTCACATCATACCCTAACGGCAGTGCGATCGACTTGCTTTTCCCACTCCACTGACTGCCGGTCATCACGTACACATCTGGGTTGAGTGCCAACACCTTTTCCATCGCCACGACGCCTGTGGGCCCCTTGAGCAGTTGTGACCCTAAATTATTGCCGCCAGCGGCTTCAACTAAATCAGCCCATCCAAAGTTATGATGAGTAAAGCAGCAATCATTGGCCCCTTTAACCCCCGCATGAGCTTCAATAAAGACATTGGCACGTTCACCGCCTTGTTTGGCTATCGCGGCTTTCACTCCCTGCTCCACTTTGTTTAGGTGCGTATGATAAAAATCATAATACGCTTGCCCATGTTGCTCTTTATTAAGAACCTTACCTAATAACTTCACACTGGCCGCCGCATGTTGAATGGGTTGCTCTGCAGTGTCGACAAACAGGACAGGGATATACAGCTTATTCAGTGTCTTGATAACGCCGCCTTGCTCCAAGGCCGGTTTTGAACGCAGCTCAGCCACCAGTAAATCTGGACGGTGCGTTAACACTTCTTCCAAGTTTAAATCGCCGCTATCGCCAAAATTCATATCAAGAATACGACTTGCTTTTGGCCACTGTTGTGCCATGCGAGCCCAAAGCCCTGAGTCCGAGCGTTTCAAGATATTATTCCACGCAACGACACGTTCAAACGGAGAGGTTTTATCCAAGACCGCTAACATTAAGGCATCTCGGCCATCTTGCAGTACCAAACGTTGCGGTTCGGCATCAATGGTGACATGACGGCCCGCCATGTCGGTGACAGAAAGTGGGTAGGTCGTGGCGTAAGAGCCCACGGAGAAAAAGCTGGAAAACAAAACAGCGAAGCAGGTGATCAAAGTGCGCATGGGCAAACTTCCTTAAAAAAACAAACCGTCAATACCGTGACCAATGTCAAAGTAACAAGCATTATAAACGCAACTTATTCTCATTCAAGCTTTGGAATCACTCTCATTAAAAATAATGTATTTTTCTAAGAAATGACAAATAAGACAATAAAAAACAGATAATTAGATACCATCACCATAGCTTATACATTGCGAATGTATATCGGCTTAATCAATAGGTTGGATCGCTATAAGCACAAAGCACAAGAAAGATTGTGATGACAGTTGCTTAGCTAGGGTGAGCGAAAAAGGGAAGGAGGGGCCATCATCAATACGGCGTCATTTAGCCATTCAATGATGAGGGTAATCATGAATACAGTAAGCGTCTCAATGACGGGTTCCGTTAACAGCCAATATCAATGCATGTATTGACATTCATGCTTTCGATAAAACAATTTAATACACATTGTTTTCGCTCACCCATTATTTACTGGCACTATTATTATCGGATAAACGCATATTATTTTATTATAGATAGCGCTATTGCGTCGTATTATTACACCGTTTTGGCATAAATCCGAGTACTATCGATCTGTCCACATGGCAAACGTCTTGCATTTTCTAATTGGCCTTCAAAAAGATATCCACAACGCTCCGCTACGGCTTGACTCTTGGTATTAGAACCGGCCATTTTTATTTCAATGCGCTTTACCTTTTTTTCAATAAACGCATAGCGTTCAATACGTTTAATTGCTTCACTGATATAACCACACACTGTTTTTTCAGGGTCTAACCAATAGCCAAGTTCAATATAGGGAACAGACACATCGCGAACAATAAAACCAAGCGCGCCAATAAAACAGTTGGTCTCTTTTTCCACGAGATTAAATAAAAACTCGCCACTAAACTGCTCATAGTTTTTCGCCGCTTGTTCAATGTTCGCGGCCAGATCCGATGTCGAAAAATCGGAGGCAACCCAAGGTAAAAATTGAGAAAGACTATCACAATTCCGTTTAATAACATCATACATCACATCAACAAAAGCTAATGATGGCGGGACTAATTTTAGTCTTTGACTCTCCAAAGTGACTTCCATGTTGACTCCTACCATTTGAAACCGCGTTGCTACTCAGACGCTACAGTGAATGAATATAAAATAGATGTCCCTGTCGCTCATCCGCCAATATTTTCACGAAACCACGGACCTACATAGGTGATGATAAAACTCACCTTTCGATAAAGCAAATAACGCATCATCCACATTTTATTGTCGATATTTAACGTCATTTTTAATAAATAGCGTTTTTATCCATGTTAGCTAAAAACCCATAACTCTCCATTATTTTCTCTTAGAGAAAGTCAGCCTACCGAGATGTGATTAAACACATAATTATGAACACTTATTCACCTCTTTTTGTGAGGCGTATACTTTTCTGCGTTAAATCGCTACGCCGAGGAATGGTAGGAGTAATATGATAATCCCTCGTAACAAATAGATAACTTATCGTATATAACCTACAAAGATAATAATAAGGAATAATCCATGGCGTCTTCTATCGAGATTAAACATCTCACCAAAGAATTTGGCAATACCGCCGTTCTCAATGATATTTCGTTTAGCATAAAGAATAATGAATTCGTCGTATTTTTGGGGCCGTCAGGCTGTGGAAAATCAACCTTGCTGCGTATGATTGCTGGTCTTGAGAGTCTCTCGGACGGCGAAATTTGGATGGATGGCCAGAGACTGGACACGCAAGCCCCAGGGGAGCGTGGCATTTCCATGGTTTTTCAAAACTACGCGCTCTATCCCCATATGACGGTAGAAGGCAACATGGTGTTTGGCCTCAAAAATATCGGTACGCCACCCGCTGAGATTGAAAAGCGCGTCGCCGATGCAGCGCGTATTTTAGAAATCGAACATCTACTCGATCGCAAACCTGCGGACTTATCCGGTGGCCAACGGCAGCGTGTGGCAATTGGCCGAGCCATCGTGCGTCAGCCTCGCGCCTTTTTGTTTGATGAACCCTTATCGAATTTGGATGCCGCCCTACGCAGCCGTACGCGTATCGAATTGGCTCAGTTACATCATCGGGTTAATTCCACCATGATTTATGTCACTCACGATCAAATTGAAGCCATGACTTTGGCCGACCGCATCGTGATTTTAAACCAAAGCCACATTGAACAAATTGGCTCTCCGATTGACATCTACCGTTATCCCGCCAGCAAGTTTGTCGCTCGCTTCGTCGGCTCACCAGCCATGAATATCCTGCCTATTGATAAGCTAGAACGTAATGACACTCATGTCACCGCACATATCGATCAGGTCACACCGATTCACACCACAATAAAATCCACACGTCTTCCCGAGCAAGGGCCGTTTGAAATGGGGATTCGCGCTGAGGATGTGTATCTCACTGACGACCCATCGAGCGCTCATGCACACGGTGAGGTTCAATTTATTGAACGTTTAGGCGATCGAACATTAGCTCATGTCTTACTCGACAATCAGCATACCATCATTGTCGAGACCTCCAGCAAGCAAGACATCGAAAACCATCAGCGGGTTGCGATTTGCGTCGACGTTGAAAACATACACCTGTTTGATGCGGCGGAAAACGCCTATCAAGGAGGACGTCATGATTGAAGCTCGTTCAACCAAAGAACGTTGGGGTAACCTGCTCTTTATTGCCCCTTATATGTGCGTGTTCATCGGCATGATTGTGATTCCCCTCGTCTGGGGCATTGATCTTAGCTTCAAAAAAGTGGATCTGTTTAGCCCCGGTCGCTACGTGGGACTCAAAAATTACGATCGCTTATTTCATAACGATATCTTTTTACAAACCGTCGGCAACACCTTCTATTTTGTTGTGCTGACCGTTCCGGCACTCATCGTCATTGGGTTACTTTTGGCGCTGGTTCTCAACCGTCAAACTCGCACCGCCAACATCCTTCGCGGCATTTTCTTTGCCTCGACCATCCTCTCGGTAACCGTCGTCACTTTGATTTGGCGGATCATTTTTATTCCTAATGATGGCTTTATGTCGATGATATTCAAAGCTCTGGATATGACGCCCATCCCGTTTTTATCGAGTCCCGATTGGGCCTTAGGCTCCATTGCCATTGCCACCATTTGGTGGTGTCTCGGTTTACCAATGATTCTATTTACCGCGGCCCTTCAGCAAATCCCAAAAGAATTGTATGAAGCGGCTCAATTGGATAATGCGACGAAATGGATCACCTTCAAGTGCATAACCTTTCCCTCGATTGTTCGAACCATCGTATTAGTGCTGATTATTCAGATCATCATGCAATTTCAACTTTTCGGGCAAGCATTATTAATGACCAATGGTGGTCCCAATAACACCTCACGCTCGATTGTCATGTTCATCTACGATGCTGGCTTCCGGCGCTGGGATATCGGTATGGCTGCCGCCGCATCTCAGGTGTTGTTTATGATCATCCTAATTGCAGCACTTGGCCAATTTGCCTTCAGTCGCAAAAAGAGGTAACCCATCATGACCACCGCTAAATTATCAACTAAAAATCCGCTCGCAAAACATCGCAGCCATCGCATTCAAGACACGTTCAGGCCCGGCAATCAAAAAGCCCTCAATCCATGGCTGATTGTCACCATTGTCTTTTCGCTCGTCATGGTCGCCCCGTTCTTATGGATGCTCGGCCTCAGTTTTAAAGACAATCAGGAACTCATGTTAGGTTCCGATGCCGTTTTTCATTTCCCATATACGCTGCAAAACTACGTCAATATTCTGCATAACTCACAAGTGTTTCAATGGCTGATTAATAGCTTTATTGTGTCCATCGGTATGACGGTTGGCGTTCTGGTTTTATCTTCATTGGCAGGCTACGCATTTGCTCGGCTCGACTTTCCTATGAAAAATGCCCTCTTCATCATCGTGCTCATGGGGCTGGCCGTACCAGAACAAGCCGTCATCATCGCTCGCCATCAAATCTTCAGTTTGCTACACCTGCACAATACGTATGTCGGGCTCATTTTGCCCGGGCTGTCTGCCCCATTTGGGGTGTTTTTAATGACGCAGTTCTTTAAAGCCATCCCCAAAGAAATTGATGAAGCGGCGATCATGGATAACGCATCCAAATTCAAAATCTTCTTTAAAGTGTTATTGCCTTTAACCATCCCAGCCCAAGCCACACTGGCCATATTAACGTTTCTAACCTCTTGGAATGATTACTTCTGGCCAATGATTTCGGCGACCAATAAATCGATGTACACCATCACTGTAGGGATCGCCTCCTCTCAGTCCAACTTTGCCCAAACCGACGGTTTAGGCTACTTAAGCTCGCAAGCCATCTTCTCTGCGATTCCGATCATCTTGGTGTATATCTTCTTCCAGCGCCATATTGTCACTGCGGTGGCGGGAGGTGCGGTCAAACAATAACCCAGCTTTCTCACCCTACAGCGAGAAATACCGTTCAATAAAACACAATAAATAGAAGGTGGATAGAATGAAAACGAGGATAAAAACCGTCGCACTCGCATTGAGCTGCGTCATGGCGGCCGGGGCAGCTCAAGCCAAAACAGAACTCCATTTGCAGCGTTTTTTCGGCACATGTGAAGCAGAATACGGTCAATCGACCGACGTGGCTAACGCCACTGGCGAATGTGGCATAATGACCACTCTGCTCAATAAGTTTCAAAAAGAAAACCCAGATATCGATTTAAAAGTATCGACCGTCGAATGGCCGGGATACGACCAATTAACCGCGCAAATGGCATCTCGTACCCCACCCGATATTGTCACCATGCATGACTCGGTGATCTCCGATTACCAGTCTCGCCATCTGATTGTGCCAGTCGATACGTATCTCAATAACCAACACATCAAAGAGAGTATCTTCACGCCAACGGCGACCCAAGGAGTCAAACGCGACGGACAGTTTTACGGTGTTCCGTTAGACACTTGGACCATGCTGTTTCACATTAATACAAAATTAATGAAACAAGCGGGACTAATGAAAGACGGGAAACCCATTCTCCCGAACTCGCCCGAAGAATTGCTTGAGCAAGCTCGGCAATTCAAAAAAGCGACAGGTAAACCGTATTTAATTCAAATTCTCAGCAATGAAACCGCGTCCTATGTGCGTCTTTTTTATACCTATATGTTCCAGCAAGACAGCGATTTCTTTGCCAATCCTAAAAAGGTGCAGTTAGTCACACCTGAGGCCAAAAACATCGTACGCTTGTTTAAACAAATCTATGATGAAAACTTAACCACCAAGCACATGGATTATCCAGCCAGTGTCGCAGCGTTTGGGCAAGGTGAAGGGGGGATTTCGTTAAATGGCAACTGGCTAATTGGCGCCTACGACAAGCAATCCCATAACCCCAAAAGCCCGTTATACAATGCTTATGACGCCGAACCGTACCCCTACCTGTATCATAAAGCTAAAGCCAATTATGTCGACGGTCATGCCTGGGTTGTTCCCAATAAGCCGCATACTGACGATCAACAAAAAGCCATCGGTCGATTCTTCAAGTTCTTTATCAACCACGATTATCAATGGGCGCGAACCGGTCACCTACCCAGCATCAGCGCTGTGCTGAAAAAACCAGAATTCTTGGATTTGCCACACCGTAAAGAAATTCTGTCGGTCACCCATACGGGTCACGGATTACCAAACGGTGTTCAGCGCCAATTTACTGTGCAGAGCATCATTGGAGAAGAGCTGGCCGCGGCGATCACCGGAGAAAAACCGATTGATGCCGCCTTAAAATCGGCGCAATACCGTGTGAACGACATGCTCGCCAATTTATAATGGGTATCTCATAAAACGTCGAAAAGCCATACCTCGGTATGGCTTTTTTATTACGGTGTATCTGAACGCCTTAAGCGCCCTCTTCCACACCACGCCGATAAGCCACGCGGGAACGCACACTGTAGGCGGTAATAGCGACAATACACGCAAACACCAAGCAAAAATACACTGGGTAACGAGGTGAGTAACTTGCGGTAAACGCCAGTAACGACGCCACTCCATACCCCAATGTATGCGCCATGGAAATATACCCTGCGACCGCGCCCGGCGCATCAGCATGAAGCTGGGTTGCCGCTGAAGTATAAGCGGGCACCAAAAGCGCAGCGCTGCAAGCCACGACCGCCATGGCAAACGCTATCCATCCCAATACTGGAATCAAAAACAGCACAAAGCCCAGCACTAACCCAACACCACCAATCCGATACATCGAAAATGGCGTCAGCGAATTGCGTTTAATCACCGCGACTTGAGTAACAAACGTGCAAGCAGCACTAATGGTTAATAATACCCCAATCGCATCACTGACTCGCTCTATCGACCAATGGCTGATCGACGTAATTAACGGCGAAAAACTGTATTGCAATAAGGCAATACTACTGCACAACAACAAACCACTGAGAAGAAACGGCCACAAGGATTTATGAGGTAACCATGGCAATTTCGGCTTACTGTGCTCAGCCACCCTATCGACTGCGGGGGCCGGTAAGCAATACGCTGCCACGAGCGCCACCAGCGGCAAAATGATCATGCTCATCAAAGGGGCAAAAGGAGATATTTTCAGCAGCAGGATGGCGAGGAGCGGTCCCACTAAACGACCGACACTTAACCCAATACTCACCGCAGTGATGGCATGTAAGCGGCGTTCTTGTCCACATAATACAATCGCCCAATGCTGGCTAGCTGGCACCATGCCAGAGACCGTGCATCCGTATAGGACCCGCGCCACAATTAAACCGATTAAGCATAAGACTTCATAAATGGACGCATCCTGACTGAGAACCGCACAGGTATACAATAAGGCGAAACTCACCGCCATACCCAATAACGCCTGCAACACGACATTCTTCGGGCCATGGCGATCACTCACTCGCCCCCAAAAGGGCGCAGACGGCAGAAATAAAAAGCTGCCAATCGCAATTAAAATCGACCACGTCGATAAACTGAACGCAGATTGTGCTACCAAAAAAGGCAAAGACACCAACAAGCCGTTTTGCCCAATTCCCATGAGGGCCGCGGTCAGGCTAATGACCACTAACGATTTAGAATCAGCAGCACGTGGCGGTGCAGTAGAACAATCAGACATGCGAACGATACCCTCATAACAAACCATGGGGACAATAAGTAACACACTGCTTTATAAATCACAATTAATTATGCAAATCATTATCATTTGTAATCCACTATGATAATATTAGCGTTTCATTGTCGTATTAATAACGGATTATCTATCTATGTTTCAATTGGTTGATGCAACTTTCGACATCGATGGGAAACGCATTCTCGCCCCCACTAACCTGACGTTTGAACCACAAAAAGTCACCACGTTATTAGGACACAACGGTTGTGGTAAATCGACATTGATGAAATTACTCAGTCGTCAAACCAGCGCCAACTCAGGGCATGTGCTCATCAACCAACAAGCCGTGTCGGAGTTTTCTGCCATCGACTTTGCCCATCAAGTCGCCTATCTTCCTCAACATCCACCAGTGACCGATGGCATTACGGTACGTGAATTGGTGTATTTCGGTCGTTACCCTTGGAAAGGAGCGTTAGGCCGCTATCGAGATGACGATCATCGTATTGTTGAAGAGGCGCTAACGAAAGTCGGCTTAGACGTTTTCGCCGATCGCTTTGTGGCGACCTTATCTGGCGGGGAACGTCAGCGCGCATGGATTGCTATGCTGCTTGCACAGCAAAGCCAATGCCTATTACTTGACGAACCTACCTCGGCATTGGATGTTGCCCATCAACACGAGCTACTGGCCTTGATTCGTGAGTTGAATCACTCGCTAGGCTTGACGGTGATCATGGTGCTTCATGACATCAATATGGCCGCCAAGTTTAGCGATCGTTTGATTGCCTTACATTCAGGTCGTGTTATCGCCTCCGGTACTCCGGGCGAGTTAATGACGCCCGAAACCCTGCGCTCCATTTACGGAATTGACTTAGCGCTGTTCCCACATCCCAAGACCGGTCACCCTATCAGTTATCTTCCCTAGCGCAAGGAACCCAACATGTGTATCGCACATCGATTTCTTATTATCTGCTCTTTAATAGTCTCAGCCAGTGCTGGCGCCATCGATATCCAACACAAATTAGGCAACCAGCACTTTGCCACCACGCCCAAAAAAGTCGTCGCACTGGATTGGTCATTGGCTGAAACGGTATTGAGCTTGGGCGTTCCACTGCAAGGGATCGCCGATTCGCGTGGTTATCGACAATGGGTCGTCAAACCACAACTGGCTTCAACAACGATTGATGTCGGATCACGTCAAGAGCCCAATTTAGAATTACTCACGCGCCTCAAGCCAGATGTCATCTTAATCAGCCAAGACATGGCCTCGGCCTATTTACGCCTCAATAAAATTGCGCCCGTTCTCGTCTACAGCATCTATAACAAAGACAAACATCCTTTGCTGGCCGCACAACAAGTGACCCGCTCACTGGGACGATTATTGGATAAGCAAGCGCAAGCAGAGAGGGTGATTCAACAAACCAATCACCATTTTAAAGTCAACGGTGAGAAACTCCACGAGCATAAGATTAACCCTGAGTTATTGTTTGTCCGCTTTATCAGTGACAAAACATTGCGCATTCATGGTCAAGGCTCATTGGCACAAGCGACCATTGCCAAAATGGGCCTACATAATGCGTGGCAAGAGAGCACCAACTTTTGGGGGTTCAGCACCGTTGGCATCGAAAAATTGGCAGAACATCAAGAGGCTAAGCTGATGATTTTTGGTCCACAATCCCCAGCGATTGAACGCCAACTGAATCAATCGCCACTGTGGCAGGCCATGGCCTTTTATCGTCAACAGGCTCTGTATCCGCTCCCGCCCATTTGGACCTTCGGCGGATTAATTGCCGCTCAACGTTTTAGTGATCAAATTACTCAAGAGTTAATCGCACACCATGCAAACTAAATCATTTGGTTGGCCGAGTCAGATGCGACCAACGTACGCAGGCATAGCGATGGTGATCGCGGTCGCCATCACCCTCAGTTTACTGGACTTCACGACGCCTTACGGCAAGGGAATAGCGCTGCTGTGGGATACCCTTTTTCATTACGATGTCGACAATTATCGCCAGCTCATCACCTACTATACTTACTTACCACGTTTGTCCGTCGCACTACTGTGCGGATTTGCTCTTGCGGTTGCCGGATGTGTTTTACAGTTTGTATTACGTAACCCCATTGCCTCGCCCACGACCTTAGGGGTCGCCGCTGGAGCGGAACTCGGCAAGGTGCTTGCCATTTTATGGCTCCCCACACAATGGCTGATGCCAGATTTTCTCTCCGCCTTTATCGGCGGAGTACTGGCGACGGGGCTGGTTTTTCTGCTCAGTGCCTCAAGAGGCTTTGCCCCGCTGCATATGATTCTATCCGGTATGGTCGTCAGCCTGTTTTTAGGCTCACTCAATACCATTTTATTGATGCTGAATGAGCAACGCCTTTCCAGTATTTTTGTCTGGGGATCGGGCGTACTCAACCAAAATGATTGGTCTACCGCGCAACAACTCGTGCCGCTCGTCTTGATCCCAACCGTGTTATTGCTGCTGCTACAACGCCCGCTGACCGCGCTTAATTTTGGTGACTCAGTCGCCCGCTCCTTGGGGGTCAACATTCGTGCGATTAAACTGCTTTGCTTGTCCTTGGCCATTTTTATCACCGCCGCCGTCGTCAGTAACGTGGGATTGATTGGCTTTGTGGGCATTGTCGCACCAGCGATCACACGTCTTTTCGGCGTACGAACATTCGTCAGGCAACTGCTTATCAGCGGTTGCCTCGGAAGTTGGCTGCTGTTATTGGTGGACATGGTCGTGCAGCCTTTCTCCGGTATCGGTGGCGAACTGCTACCGACGGGAGCGATGACGGCGCTGATTGGCGCTCCTTGCCTCCTTTGGCTTCTCAAGCGCCTGCCTCTGGCAACGGATTTGAAAATGCACGCCGCTCCGGTTCAACACTATCGCCATATCCATGTGGTCAAACAGGCAAGCCTGCTTATTGCGGTGCTGGTGATGGTCGTCGTGATTGCGCTGACCGTTGGACGCGATCCGTTTGGATGGAGTTTTGATTGGACAGCCACCTTATTTGATCTGCGCGCACCGCGTGTGCTCGTGACGATTTTTGCTGGCATCGGCTTGGCGTTAGCGGGACTATTGATTCAGCGTATGACCAATAACCCGATGGCAAGTCCAGAAGTGCTTGGTATCAGCTCAGGTGCGGCGCTGGCCTTAGTCATCGGAGCGCTGTTTGGCATCGCCATGACGCGTGAACAACAAATGCTGTGGGGAACACTGGGAGCACTGTGTGTCACAGGCATCATTGCTTGGATGGGTAAAAAACATCAATTTGCGCCCACCCAAACCCTACTGACGGGGATTGCGCTCAGTGCGGGGTTAGATGCCTTACTGCGTATAGCCATGAGCTCGGGGAATGATAACGCCACGGCCCTATTAACTTGGCTTTCCGGTTCCACCTATTTAGTGACCTATAATGATGTCATTCTGTTGGCGCTCGGGGTGACGGTTCTCGCCATCATTACGGTCTGTATGCATCGCTGGGTCGAGCTAATCAGTCTGGGGCAAGTGACCGCGCAAAGCCTCGGGCTGCCGATAAATTGGGTTCGACTGATGATTCTCTTATTGGTCGCGACCATCACGACCTTATGCACGATTGTTATCGGACCATTGAGCTTTATCGGCTTATTGGCGCCCCATATGGCACGCTCACTGCATCAATACCGAGCGTTACCCCAAATGATCACAGCCAGTTTGATTGGAGCCATTGTACTGGTGAGCGCTGATTGGCTAGGCCGCACGTTATGGTTTCCATGGCAGTTCCCAGCGGGATTATTTGCGTCCCTATTAGGTGGCGCCTATTTCTTATACTTAATGCGTCGTTAAGCCCACAGACATCACAGGTGGCGCTCTAGCGTTGGTTAACCTCGCTAGAGCGCATAAACATTCCCCTTTGCAAATCCACACTTGATGCACGAAAAATTCGTCATAGGTCAATGATTGTAACAATCGGCGCATATTTTTGTTGCATATTGAATGATAATGATTATTATTTGTTTTCAATTTGTAGCACATAGAAGAGGATAACAATGCCGTCTCGTCAAGATCCGTTGTATGGACATATCGAACCTGAGCATTTAAGCCTGCGAAACAGTCCAGCTCTTGCCTGCTTTCTTAATTCACTCGCTCGAGAAAGCTCAGCGGTTCAGTTCATCGAGCAACACGACCGCCTGATGTATCAATTGCCGCTTAGCCAAGAGCGTGTCATTCACATTCCTGTGCACTATTACTCTCAATTAGGCAATCACCACTACCAACTGCCCGCTTTATTGCAGGATGAACACGGTGTACAGTCACTATCGAGCCATGCATTGATCGAGCTGATCCTAAATGAACCCGCTTTGGTCGGCGTAGTGACGACAGAGCAAAAGTCGCTTTTCATGGCTCGCGTGTTAGAAAGCCAACACAATACGCAACAAGCCATACAGTATTCCCCTTACCAAGAAGCACTGTTTAATGATGCGTTAAACTTTCAAACCGCTGAGCAAGGACTGCTCATCGGTCACTCTTTCCACCCTGCTCCGAAAAGCCGAGAACAATTCAGTCTTGAAGATGCCAAGCGCTACTCCCCTGAGTTTGGTGGGCACTTTGCCCTACACTGGTTGTTGGTTGACTCGGATCGGATTCTTTCTGGCAGCTCAGCTGGCAAATCTTTCTCAGCGCGTATCGCGGAATTAGTGGCGCATGATGCCAAACTCACCACCATTCACCAGCAAGCTGAATTAGATAACAAAACGCTATTGCCCGTGCATCCGTGGCAATGGGCGATCATTGCTAAGCTGCCTGCGGTAGAGCGTTATGTGCAATCTGGCCAAATCACTCATTTGAGTGAGCAAGGCGCGACTTGGTATCCAACATCGTCAACGCGTTCGCTGTATGCACCCACGTTGCCGTACATGTTGAAATTTTCGTTGAGTGTCAAATTGACCAATTCAATTCGTCACCTTTCTCTCAAAGAAGTGATTCGTGGTACTCGGTTAAACGATCTGTTCCAACAAACCTCGCTCTCAGACCAACTGGGACAAGGGCAAGGATTCCAGTTAATGCAAGAACCGGCTTTTATGGGGTTACTTGATGAAGATGGCGCGGTCATTGATGCCACGCTTGTTGCGTTTCGTGACAACCTATTAGCCGACGTGCCGGAACAAGAAGCCGTGGTATTGGCCACACTCACCCAACAAAACCCTTACGGTGGCGCCTCTTTGGTCGCGGAACGGGTGCGCGCCTTTGCCAAACACACCACGCCGTCCAAAGACGAACATCAAGCGGCTATCACTTGGTTCTCAGAGTATTGCCGCCATACCGTTGTACCGCTATTCAACCTGCAAGCGAACTTCGGCATCGTTTTTCTCGCCCACCAGCAAAACATCGTATTACAGATGAAAAATGGCTGTCCTGTAGGAATGTACTTTCGTGACTGTCAGGGGACCGGGTATACCGATCTGGCTTTTCAATGCTTTGGCGAATCCCTCGGTGCTGATAAAGACGCACTTGAGAACTACTGGAATCAAGACAAAGTCCGTCGCTATTTCGCCTATTACCTCATCATCAATTCGACGTTCAATGTCATTTCATCCATGGCTGCGCATTTAAACATCGAAGAAGCCACGCTAGTCAGCGTATTACGTCAGCATCTGCAAACGCTGTTGGCATCCGGTGTCAAAGACGACCGCTGTCTGCGCTATGTGCTAGACAATGACGTGCTGTGCTGTAAAGGAAACTTTTTCTGCTATCTGCAAAACTTCAACGAAAACTCGATTCCTGATCCTGCGGTGATCTACTTCGACTTACCCAATCCAATGGCCCATCAACCGGAGCTTGCCCATGTCTGATTTCACGACGCTGATTGTCCATCCAGATCAATCGGTCTCTTTCAAGGTTCCGGGTCATGACCCGATGACCCCAGAAACCTGGCACAGCATTATTCATGACTTAGATCAGCTGTTTACTTGCGATCCAGAGCGTCAAGTGGTCACGCTCACTCATCAAGACACGCCACTCTCTGCGGTTTTTGCAGAGACATTGCCTTTGTTGGATGGACAACTTTCTCGGCAGGCATTTTATCAATTGCCATTAGTATGGCATCAGCATACGCCCTCATCGAACTATCCATTACAGCGCATACAATCCAATGCACAGTATCGCCACCACCCCTTGCGTCCGCCAATGCCGCAAGGTTATGTCTATAAGCGTTACGACAATGAGGCCGCCGCGGAAGTGAGCTTTCGTACCATCAACTTAGAACAAGATTTAGCGCGTTTTACGCGCTGGATGAACGATCCTCGAGTGGCCGAGTTCTGGGAACAAGCGTGGAGCGAAGAAGCGCTGGCAGCCTTCCTGAATGAACGTTTAGCCGATCCACACATTCTTCCTCTCATCGGTGAGTTCAACGGACAACCGTTTGGTTACGTGGAAGCCTATTGGGTCGCAGAAGATCGCCTCAGTCCGTACTTTGATGTGCAGGATTTTGATCGTGGAATTCACCTTCTGGTCGGCGAGTCCGCTTTTCGTGGTCCCACCTACTTTAATGCGTGGATCCGCGCGATCAGTCACTATCTATTTATTGATGACATTCGCACACAACGCATAGTGCTCGAACCACGTGCAGACAATCAACGCCTATTCAATCGCATTATCCCAATGGGATACCGCAAGCAATTTGAATTTAATTTCCCTCATAAGCGCTCCGCGTTACTGATGCTCAATCGCGAGTCTTTCTTTACGGAGAGATGGTCATGACCACACACGCATTACACACCTACTGGAGTGACGCTAATTTAAAATTAGTCGCCAAAACACTCAGCGAATTTGCTTACGAACAAGCGTTTCAATTTGCGCATGATGAGCGTGGCTATACGCTGCAATTAGACAATGGCAGCCATTACTCGTTTCAAGGAGAGCGCAACATTTGGGGGCAGATCATGATAGAGCCTCACTCGCTGAGACGGGATACCCAAAGTGCACAAAACACAGAAGTCACCGCGGCGCTCTTGATGCGTGATTTACAACCCTTGTTAGGCATGAGTGATGAAATCTTTGCTGAGCACCTAGAAGATCTCAACGCCACCTTGCTAAGCGACTGCCATATCATGGCACGCAAAGCCAAGCTCACTCTCAGTGAGTGGGCGACGATGCCGTGTGAAAAGCAGCAAACCTATTTCGATGGGCATCCTAAATTTGTCTTTAATAAAGGTCGGCGTGGCTGGGGCAGCGATGACATCATGCGTTACGCCCCCGAAGCAGAACAACCCTTACAACTCATGTGGGTGGCGGTGCACCATAGCATCTTGCGTCAAGCCACCAATGCGGAAGTCAGTTGGGATGATCTCGTCAATCAATCCGTCACCGCGGCCGACCGAGAGACAATGGACGCCACTCTGCGGCAACTGGAATTAACGGTCAGCGATTATCGCTATATTCCAGTGCATCCGTGGCAATGGCATAAGAAAATATCCGTGCTCTTTATCCGCGAGCTGGCATGCAAACAACTGGTGTATCTAGGCCAATTAGGGGATTGGTTTTTACCTCAATTGTCTTTGCGAACACTGAGTAATCTGTCTCGTCCTAACCATTATGACATTAAATTGCCGCTGACCATCATGAACACATCATGCTATCGCGGGATCCCGGGACGGTATATTTTAGCCGGCCCCACAGCGTCAGATTGGATTGACTCAGTCTTCAAAACCGATCCGTTATTGCGTAGCAAACAGGCTGAAGTGTTGCAAGAACCGGCCGCCGCCTTTGTCGGCCAAGCCGACTACCAAGCGCTCAATGACGCGCCGTATCGTTACCATGAACTGCTCGGTGTGATCTGGCGAGAATCGGCAGCATCGAAACTTGCCGATGGTGAGCAAGCCATCTTAATGGCCGCGTTAATGGAAAAAGATAACCACGGAAACGCCTTGATTGGTGAATACATTCGCCGCTCTGGCCTATCGATTGAGCAATGGTTAACGCGTTTATTCGACACGGTTGTGATCCCCTATTATCACTTACTATGTCGTTATGGTGTCTCGCTGATTGCTCACGGGCAAAACGTCACGCTGATATTGGAAAACAGCATTCCTAAACGCATCCTGCTTAAGGATTTCCAAGGGGATATGCGTCTCGTTGACGCCGATTATCCAGAGCAAGCGACCTTAGCCCAAAGTGTCAAAGACGTCACGGTACGTTTGCCCGAAGAGCTCATCATTCATGATTTACAGACTGGCCATTTTGTCACGACGTTACGCTTTATTTCACCGTTGGTGGCCAAGCTTGGTGTGGATGAACCGCACTTCTACCGCCTTCTCGCACAATGCCTACAGCACTACATGGACAGTATGCCAGACAACCAAGCGCGCTTTGCCAAGCTCAATTTATTGACACCGCGAATTTTGCGTCTCGGCTTAAATTTAGCCAAGTTCCGCCATTATACCGACCGCAGTGCATCGAGAATGCTGCCTAGTATGGATGATTACCTCGATAACCCCTTAGTGGTTGCCCAAACACCGACGACCTCAGCGACTTCTGTATCGTAGCCACGTTACTTAAGCTCTTACAACGAAAAGGATTGCTATCATGAAACAAACTACTGATGTTGAATTGGACCTTGCAGGCGTTGGCGCTGGTCCATTCAATTTAAGTGTCGCCGCATTACTCTCCGAGATGCCAACCGTCCGTGCGCGATTTTTCGAAAGCCGTGAGGCATTTGTGTGGCACCCCGGCCTATTATTAGACACCGCCAACATGCAAACCATGTTTTTGAAAGATCTGGTGAGTGCCGTCCGTCCAGAAAACCCGTATTCATTTCTGTCTTACTTGGTCAAAAACAAGAAATTCTACCGCTTTCTCTCCGCGGAACTCTCTTGCATTAGTCGCCAAGAGTTTTCCGATTATCTCGCGTGGACAGCCCATCAGCTGCCCAACATTCAATTTAATTCAGAGATAGAGCATATTGAATTTACCGGCGATCACTTCGCCATACAGACTCAACAAGGACAATATCGCGCCAAAAATCTCTGTTTAGGCGTGGGCAAAGTTCCGCTCATTCCAGACTGTGCTAAGCCCTACATCAGCCAGCGCGTTTTCCATGCGTCAGAAATCGGCTTAAAAGATCAAGATTTTACGGGTAAGCGAGTCATGATCATTGGCGGTGGACAAAGCGGTGCGGACATTTTTCTCAACGCCTTACAAAATCAATGGGGCCAACCAAAGTCACTGGATTGGGTGTCCCGCCGAGCCAACTATCAACCCCTTGATGAGGCGGCGTTCACCAATGAATATTTCACGCCTGACTATGTAGAAGCGTTTTATCACTTGGATGCACAAGTCAAGCGTCACGAAATCGCTCAGCAAAAACTGACCTCTGATGGAATTACTCAACAATCCCTCTTGGAGATTTATCGCGCTCTGTATCATCGTTTCGACGTGCTCAAAGAAGAAAAATGGATACGATTACTTCCTCATCGCACTCTAACCCAACTGCGCCAAGGCACTGGCAGTGACGCTGGCTATCAACTGACCGTCACCAATGCACTTAGCCAACAGCAAGAAACCCATGCCGCCGATGTTGTGATTCTGGCGACCGGATTTGTAGCGCCGACCCCGGCCTGTTTAAGTGACATTTTGCCACTCCTCGATTTGGACGAGAATAATCGCTACACCATGGACAGCAACTTTGAATTGCAATGGGAAGGCCAAGCTACCAATAAGATTTTTGCGGTCAATGCCGGATTACATTCTCATGGGATTGCCGAGCCTCAATTAAGTTTAATGGCGTGGCGCAGTGCCAAAATCATTAACGCCTTAGTATCACGCGACGCATTCGACCTATCAACGCATCAAGGAATGATCGAATGGCTCACCCACCAGCCAGCAATGGAGCCGGTGAGCTCGCCACTGTAACCAGATAAAACCGTGTTGGCGGAGTGCGTTCGCCAACTCAATCAAGTAACCACCGTACTGACTAAGAGGTGAGCTTCCTCTTAGCGGTACATTCAACATCAATAAGAGAAAGTCATAATGAACTCAAGAAAAGGACGCTTCAAACTGTCTTTGATTGCCCTAGCCGTGGCAGCCACCCAAACCGCTTACGCAGACGAAACACCTCAGCCAACGTCGGCAGAAAAAATCGTGGTGGTTTCCAGCCGTACACCGAAAGCCATCAGTGATATCCCGGGTACCGTTTGGTATATCGGGTCACAGCAGATTGAACAAGAGTATCGCGCAGGCAAAAGCCTTGGAGAAATTCTTGCCGCCACCATTCCTTCATTGGATGTCAGCAGTGGCGGTCGCACCAACTATGGTCAAAACCTGCGTGGTCGCGAAATATTGGTGATGATTGATGGCGTATCATTGCAATCATCGCGCAAAATTAGCCGTTACATGGACTCTATCGACCCCTTTAATATTGAACGTATCGAGGTATTGTCCGGAGCTAACTCTATTTATGGGGCGGGCGCATCAGGCGGTGTGATCAACATTATTACCAAGAAAGCACACAACAAAGAGCTCGAATTTGAATCCTATGTGGGCACCAGCTCCGGCTTTAACAACCATGATGATTTTGACTATAAGATCGGTCAATCGGTCTCTGGCGGGACGGATAAGGTTAAAGCGCGTCTTTCGGCAATCTATACTGAAAATCAAGGTTACTACGATGGACATGGTGACATCGTCACTCCTGATATCACCCAAGGCTCTCTGCAATACAACAAAACCTGGGACATTCTTGGCACCATGGGGATCGACCTGTCAGACACCCAGCACATCAACTTGTTAGCGCAATATTATGACAGCCAACAAGATTCGCCCTACGGACTCTACATTGTCGACGGCGACTTTGTTGATGTGCGTAAAGGCTTCGATTCGGATCGCGAACAAGGCACCACACGCACCATGCTCAGTGCCTCTTACGTGAATGATGCATTCTTAGGGCACCAGTTACTTGCGCAAGCGTCTTATCGCAAAGAAGACCAAACCTTCACCCCTTACTATCAAGCATCCGGCCAGCAAGTCACCGATGTCTACAGTTTGAAGGTCGCCTTGTCCAAACAGTTTGACCGTTTGCATCTTGTGTATGGGATCGACAGCTACTTAGATAAATTCGACAGTAACCAAGCCTTATACGATGCCGATATCGCCAATAACTCGGGTAACTTGGTTAACCGTATCTTTGCGAAAGTGGGGCGCTACCCTAATATCGACGTCAGCTCGGTCGCGGCCTTCATGCAAGCAGACTATGACCTGACCAGTGATTGGAGCATCAGTGGCGGGGTACGCTACCAATACCTTTATAATGACATTGATGACTTCGTCGCCTACAAACAGCAACGCAGCATCGCATGTGGCCAAGGCACCACCGCCGACGCCGTACCGGGCGGAAATACCGATTACAGTGTCGCCCTATTCAACCTCGGTACCATCTACCATTTGAATAACGAATCTCAAGTGTGGGCAAACTTCTCTCAAGGGTTTGATTTAGCAGATCCGTCTAAATATTATGGACAAGGCAACTACACGCGAGTCGGCGATAATTGGCAACTGAATGACAGCATCAATGTCGGTGATTCTAAAATGTCCGCCATTAAAACCGACAGTTTTGAACTTGGCTACCGCTTCGATAACGGCATTTGGAACCTACAAACGGCCGCCTACTACTCGCAATCAGATCACTCGGTTAGTTACAACAAGACCACGTTACTGATTGAAGACGTTAATGATAAAAAACGCGTTTACGGCTTAGAAGCGATGGTGTCTTACTGGCTCAACGATAACCTGCAAGTGGGAACCTCCGGTCATTATGTGAAATCTGAGACTCAAAATGATGACGGCGACTGGGATGCCGTGTCGGCCGGTAAGGCGAGTACGTCGAAAGCCAGCGCTTGGATTGGTTGGCAACAAGATGACCTCGCACTGAAATTACAAAGCCAAACCATGTTTAGCTATCATGACGACGATGACAACAAACTCAGTGGCTACACCACGTTTGATTTAGTCGGTAGCTACCAATTGCCAGTCGGCAGCCTTGGCTTTGGTGTGCAAAACTTGCTTGATAGAGACTACACCAACATTTGGGGGCAACGTGCGCAAATCACCTATGCCGCGCATTACGATAAAGCCGCATACGATTACAAAGGCCGCGGACGTACCTATACGTTAAACTATCAAGTGAAATACTAAGTGATATCACCATCACCACTGAGCAACCGTGCGATAAGCGACACTCAGATAGGTTAAGGACCGCCGTTGGCTGGAAATGCCAAAGGTAACCCATGCTTTCACCAAGCCCAACACCGGCAAACGCCGTGTTGGGCTTATTTTATTGCGACTCGCCGCGACTAGTTGACCAAATCAATACTATCAATACTCACCCCAGCAGATAAAAACCCACCCAGACCTGAGCCACTGATCACGTTCACCTCAAGGCGATTCCACTGCCCCGCATCCGCCCAAGCGCTCGCCGGCACATTGAACTCATACATCGTGTTATTCCCGCGATACGTTCCTACCGTTAAAGAACGCGTCCGTGGTTGAGTACTGGGCGACGGATTGGAGGATGTCCAATTGTTCATCGAGATTTTGGGACGGCCATTCGCATACGCAATAGTAATACCAATACGTACCTTATGCGGCGCGGCCCGTTGCGCATCATTCAATTTAAAATAAATAACGTGGCCATTGTTAATATCTTTCCAGATATAGGCAGGAAAAGATTGTGTATTCGATGTCCCGACGATGAAGTTACTCGGATCCCATGGTGCCATTCTTGGATCGGATGGATGCATTGAGGTCACTAGCCTACCGTTCAGAAACTCTTGTGGAGAGCCATCCCATTTGCCAATCCGCCAAATCACATTATCGTTGCCCGGATCATGATTGATCGTGATGGAACTTAAAATCGTCGTATTCCCCGCCGACACGGACACGGTTTGAGTCTCTACCGCTAACTCATTTTTATAAATGGTCATCTGGTAGGTACCCGGTAACATATTGTCACTGCTAAAATACCCACTTGAAGGATTCACCGCTGTCCAGTATTGCGCTCGGCTGTTTGCAAACCCTACCGTATAGACATAATCATTGTTCATATTACGAATTGACACAGCGGCCACGCGGCCACGGCGGCTCTCCGCAATATACCCTTTCAAGCCCATATTCGCGAACCAAGAGGTATCGATATTGCTATCGGGTGGCGGAGTTTGCCCGTTATTAACCACCATGGTGTAATGGTTCAAGATGCCAGTGCGATACGCTTCTGTTTGCGCTTCCGCATAATTGACGATGTAGGTGATTTCTTGGTTTGTCGAGCCACCTTGGTTCAGTAAGCTGCGATAAAAAGGCCCACCGGAGCCACCTTCTTGGTTATCGCGAACGAACCAAATGCCAACATTGTTGCCAGTCGCGCCAATGGATTGCCAATCGACGGCTCGTTGATTGGAATAATGTTTAGACCGTGTTTCACCATTGGGCAGAGCAAAAATATCCCCAGACTCAACCGTCGATACGGTTTGAGAAATATCCGACGCTTGTGGGCCATTATTGAGCAAATGGCGCTTAATTCGCGCAATATAGCGAACTTGACCATGCACGTCTGGCTCCCTTGTAAAATAGGTGGCCATATAAATGTGTGGGTAGCCATTGCGTGCCAGATAATAATGCGTTAAATCCCCAGCGGTCACAGTAATTTTGATGTAATCACGCCCGAACTGCTGGGCACTCACGCTCACATTCGACGTATTACTATAAAGCCAGTCAAACCCTGAGTTGATTTGCGACCCACGGCTTTGTTCTTGATATTCCACTCCATGGATTTTGAGTGACGCCAGATCACCAGGCGATTGCGTGCTACTGCCATTATCAGTACGGCGAATACTGAACACAACGCCAGCGTTGGTATCGACCGTGTAATAGTTGGCATTGGATGTTAATGAAAAACTCGCATAGACAGGCAGGCCAATACTCATGAGTATCGCCCCGACTGCTATGACAAGCCATTGATGGATCCTTTCCTTAATATTCATCATTTCCTCTCTTTCTATGCATTCCGGCAATTCAAACAGCGTAAAACTGCGCGGAGGATGGGCTTAGTGACATCAAAGCAAGAGCATTGTGACCAATAAGCTATCTAGTGCATATGAGTAAGGAATGAGAGTGTTACCTACTCAGCTAAAATAATGAAAATGTTTACGTGGGATACGCCAATCTCATGGGACACATCACCTTTGTCCCCTTGGTCTCGCGAGCGCGCTCACACACTGGGTTTTGGAGCGCGAATAATGACGCAAGCGGTGTGCTTTTGTTTGCCGAACCCAATAATTTGCGACAAGCTGGTTTTACTCACGGGGATATAAGCCAACCCAGCAATGTCCATTTTATTGTTTGAGTATGGGTCGTGAATAAAGAAAAATTTCTCACTGACCCCACTCAGAATGATCCAATGAGGCTCTTTATTGCCGTTAAACCGATAAGTGCTGATCAGGAGCAATACGCAAGCGCCCGAATGCACCCAATCCTCCAATTGCGTAATCGTAGGCGGGGTCTCAATCAGCACGATGTTTTGCTGTGCGATTTGCTGACAAAAATCTTCGTGTACTAACTGTATCACGTCTTTCTTAGTGTGATCTCTGACACTATCAATAAACGGGGTTGAATTCGACTGCGTCCAGAGCTCCACCTCGTAACCGCGACGTTTGGCCGCCAATGCTAAGCCATGACCACTGCACCCGCCATGCCCCGAGGCCATATAAATGGTCGTGGCTTCCCGCCATAATTGTAATTCTAGCGTTCTCGAGAGGTCTTGCTGTTGATTTAATGCCGAAAAACTCATCAATAAACAGGCGGCTCCACACGTAAAAGGCGTGGTTTGAATATAAAGCGGAATCGGCAACAAGCACTTATTTTGGCTAAGCGTCAGCCTCTTTTGCATTCGTAGCCCATTGGCCAAATCATCGTAATAATGGACGAGAATTTTTAGGGGTTGAAAGCCCAATTTTTCATACAATTTTCGTGCTGAGATATTGTCTTCCCGCACTTCTAGTCGTAATGTAGCAGAGCCTTGATCAAGAGCCGCTTGTTCACACAATTCAAGCAAGCTCTGCGCAATTTTTTGCCCTCGATAGTGAGAATGTACTGCAATCGAATATAACCGAGAGAGTTGGGTGCCTTTATGGAATAGCAATAATGCATACCCCACCACTCGAGCGTCATCAGCAGCGACAAAAATCACACTATGTGACGAAACAAGAAACCGCTTCATTTGACGAGGTGAAATCGTGTCACCTGTAAATACTTGTTGTTCTAATGTGTTGAGATCAGTGAGATCAGCCAACTCCGCTAAGCGAAATATCATTACGATTCCTTAGAATATAGGCGATAGTCCACTAGATTTAATAATAGAAACCCTTTTTTTGCTATAGCTGGATAATAATAAATGACTAAACTGCTTATTGTGACTGACGAAATGAAGGATTGGAGTGAATACTTCCCGTCAGAACAAGTGATCACCGTGGAACACTATTTGGATTCAGGCGATGAACGCTCGACCAAAAACTTACAAGTTGTCAATTTATGCAGTGACTACGCTTATATGAGCAGTGGCTACTATTGCTCATTGATGGCAGAAGCGCGTGGGCATCGAGTGATCCCGCGAGTGATGACCATAAACGATATCAGCAAACCCTTTTTACTCTCTTCAGATATATTAAAATTCAAAGAGTTACCGAAGGATACTACCTCCATTGACTGTAAAGTTTACTTTGGTCGAACCCCAGAGCCGAGCTTAGAAAAGCTCGCTCGTCATTTGTTTGAACAGTTCATGGTACCGATCATCGAGTTAACGTTAGAAAAGGTACACGGACAGTGGCAATTGCAGAAAATGGGGCCATTTCCGTTTCAATTATTAAGCGATCCAGAACAAGACTTTTTTATTGAGTCCTTGGAATTATTTTCGAGCAAAGTTTGGCGTAAACCCAAACAAAAGAAACAATATCGCTACGATATTGCGCTTCTCACTGACTCAAGCGAAGCGATGCCGCCGTCAGATGCTGGCGCACTGAAACATTTTAAACGGGCCGCCAATCATTTAGGGATGAATGTAGAAATACTGTCACCCAATGATCTTTCTCGGTTAGGGGAGTTTGATGGGCTGTTCATTCGCGCGACCACCAACATTAGCAACTTCACCTATCAATTTGCTAAGACGGCGGAAAAGTTGGGGCTCATCGTCATGGACGACTCAGAGTCCATTATGAAATGCACCAATAAAGTCTTTCTCACAGAGCTGTTAGCGCGCAATCACATCTCAGCGCCTAACAGTGTGATAGTGAAAAGCTTTGATCAAGAGTGGCAAGGAAAGCTAATGCAACAACTTGATTTTCCGATGGTTCTGAAAATTCCCGATGGCGCTTTCTCACGCGGGGTGGTGAAGGTGAAAAACCAAGAAGAGCTTTCAAGCGAAGCCTCGGCACTCTTTGAGAAAAGTGCCTTAATCTTGGCGCAAGCGTTCATGCCCACGGACTATGACTGGCGAATCGGCATCTTGAACCGCCAACCGATTTATGCCTGCAAATACATGATGAGCCGCGGACATTGGCAAATTTACCAACACCACAATAGTGGCCGAGTGTCTTCTGGGGGCTATGAAACCTTGGATATCAAACAGGCCCCAAAAATGGTGGTTGATACGGCGCTAAAAGCGGCCAACCTTATTGGCAACGGTTTGTACGGCGTGGATTTAAAAGAAGTCGATGGCAAGGTATACGTCATAGAAGTCAACGACAACCCGAGCATCGACCACCACGTCGAAGACGCGTTTTTAGGTGATGCGCTGTATGATCGAGTGATGTCGGAATTTCTACGCCGCATGCAAATACGCGGCCTATAAGCAAAACTAGTATCTACCACTCCCCCGCTATCCACTGAATAACGGGGGAGCATTTAGTCACTCACGGCCGATTACCCCCAGCAACGCTCTACTAACGTCACAAAGGAACCATCCTGACCAAGCTGCCTATGCGGCAGTGAACTGAGGTAGTCTTCCATCAATGTCAGAGTCTGCTTTCTAAGCTGCCTATGCGGCAGTGAACTTTTCAACTTCTGCCGAACCGGACAAGAACACTTTCTAAGCTGCCTATGCGGCAGTGAACATCATCGGGGTGGTCGTTTATGCCTACGGTAATTTCTAAGCTGCCTATGCGGCAGTGAACCGGATTTAAATCTAAAGACAAATCGTTAGTTTTTTCTAAGCTGCCTATGCGGCAGTGAACTCGCCCTGAATCCCATTCTGGCCGCTGACATTTTTCTAAGCTGCCTATGCGGCAGTGAACTAGACCGATACAGCACCGTGTGCCTGCGTAACTTTCTAAGCTGCCTATGCGGCAGTGAACACCTGATGAACACTGGCAGCAGACGCGCAGACTTTCTAAGCTGCCTATGCGGCAGTGAACCTCGCAGTGAAAAGATAATGAAATCAGCTAAGTTTCTAAGCTGCCTATGCGGCAGTGAACCGGAAGAAGTTTAGCAATGGAAATTGCTCTTGTTTCTAAGCTGCCTATGCGGCAGTGAACTTTGTGTGCCTATTACTGCTTTTAAATGTTCTTTTCTAAGCTGCCTATGCGGCAGTGAACGGTAGAGGAACATATGAGGGGAGCTAAAGATATTTCTAAGCTGCCTATGCGGCAGTGAACATTTGCTTTCTGCGCGCTTTTTTATCTGCGTTTTTCTAAGCTGCCTATGCGGCAGTGAACGTGATCGTAAATTGATACATGCCGATAATAACTTTCTAAGCTGCCTATGCGGCAGTGAACTTGATAAAATTATTGATGGCGCTAGTAAATTATTTCTAAGCTGCCTATGCGGCAGTGAACAATTTCCTATTGATGACCGGACGACAATTTATTTTCTAAGCTGCCTATGCGGCAGTGAACTAGAACAATATAGCACAAAGCGATGTATTACCAAGCCCTTAGCAGTAAAACCCTAATTTCACCCTTTTTTTGAGCTTATTTTTAAGTAACTGTTTTTATTATTTATTGTAAATATGGAAAAATAAAGGGTCTTGACAGACTGAAAGTAAAAAGCAGCCGTTCATGGGCGCTGAATCCGACTTTCTATGGTTACGTGACTTTATACGTATCTGCAGAACTACCGCTAAAAACAGGTACCAAAGCGTTTTGTGTTATCACATCCACCACAGGATTGGCTGAGCTTCTGCCATATTTTGAACCATGGAAAAATCTCCTTCCATAACAAAACCTTGTGCCGTCACTTGTCATTTTTTACATAAAAAAAGCCGCTGTTCAGCGGCTTTTAATACGTCGATATATCCGAGGTTATTCTTTTCCGTACACGTTGTTTTCTTGCTCTTGTACACGGATGAATGTGGTGCGTTTGGTGAGCTCTTTTAAGTGCTCCGCGCCAACGTAGGTACAGGTTGAGCGAACGCCACCTAATACATCTTGAATGGTGTTTTCGACGCTGCCACGGTATGGCAAGACTACGGTTTTGCCTTCCGCTGCGCGGTATTTAGCCACACCACCGGAGTGTTTCGCCATCGCTGATTCAGACGACATGCCATAAAATTTCATGAACGTTTTGCCGTCTTTCTCAATCAGCTCGCCGCCTGATTCCGTATGCGCCGCCAACATGCCGCCGAGCATCACGAAATCAGCGCCGCCACCAAAGGCTTTAGAGACATCCCCAGGACAAGCACAGCCACCATCACCAATAATGCGACCACCTAAGCCGTGAGCGGCATCAGCACACTCAATAATCGCCGATAGCTGCGGGTAACCGACACCGGTCTTAACACGCGTTGTACACACAGAGCCGGGACCAATGCCGACTTTGACGATGTCTGCGCCAGCAAGAATCAATTCTTCCACCATATCGCCTGTCACAACGTTCCCAGCCGAAATCACTTTATCTGGGAACTCAGAACGCACGCGTTCTACAAATTCCACCAAGTGCTCAGAATAACCGTTCGCGATATCGATACAGATAAAGACCAATTTCTCGCTCAACGCCAGAATGTGTTGGAGTTTGTCAAAATCACGATCCGAGGTACCGGTTGAGACCATCACTTTATTTAAAGTATTGGCATCGGCGTGCTTCACAAAGTCCGCCCATTGCTCCACCGTATAGTGTTTGTGTACCGCCGTCATCACGTTATGCGCAGCAAGGGCGGTAGCCATGTCAAAAGTGCCCACAGAATCCATATTAGCGGCAATAACAGGCACACCAGACCATTGACGACCGCTATGTTTGAATGTAAACTCGCGGGTTAAATTTACTTGAGAACGACTTTTAAGGGTAGAACGTTTCGGGCGAAACAGGACATCTTTAAAACCTAACTTAAGTTCTTGTTCGATACGCATTGTGCAATTCCTAGTCTGATTAACTATAGTGTCCCGCATGATGCTTGTTAATACGTTGGCAGACGTAAAAACATTTCGGACACAAAAAAACCGGAGCGTTGGCAGACGCTCCGGTTTTCAGCATTATAGGCTCAGTTTTATTTCTCACAAGACTGATATTTGAAAAATTTTTGTGATACCATCAGTGAGAAAGCATACCCACTCTTTGACCCTCTTTTCAGAATCCAAAAAATACTTAACTAACAATAAGTTAACCCAATCTATCCAGATTATTTAGCCACGTAAAATGGTATGCGAAGTCTAAAAACCCCCTATTCTTTTTATTAAATGTGATATAAATCACTAAAAACACCGCCATTCTTGGTAGAAAAAATCCCCTTTTTTATTCACTTTTCTCCCAAAAACACTAATTTAATGGGTATATCCCTAGTATTGGGGGGTTTATTTTTCGTCGAAATGCCTATATACACTGTAGACCCGTTGTCATGCTGGTGCGATCACGCGCCATCAAAACAACCGATTGTCGCTCATGTTATAGCAATGAGCACGTGGTAGCCCTTTAAGGAGATCATAATGATCAACGTGACCTTTTTCAGTGCGAAATCTTATGACCAATCGTCATTTAGTCAACTCGCCGATTCTCAAGAGTTTAGCCTTACTTTTCATGATTTTCGGCTCACCAAAAAAACCGCTAAAATGGCTCACAATTGTGAAGTCGTCTGTGCGTTTGTTAATGATGAGTTAGGTGCTGACGTTCTCGAACAATTATACAACGGTGGAACACGCCTCATTGCCATGCGTTGTGCGGGCTTTGATAAAGTCGATTTAGACAAAGCACACGCATTGGGAATGCAAGTGGTCCGCGTACCAGCCTACTCTCCTGAGGCAGTCGCAGAACACGCCGTTGGTCTGATGATGTGTCTTAACCGTCGCTATCACAAGGCTTATCAACGTACCCGCGAAGCGAACTTCAATTTAGAAGGTCTGGTCGGTTTTAATTTTCATGGCAAAACCGCTGGCGTGATTGGCACGGGGAAAATTGGTGTGGCGGCCATTCGTATTTTACGCGGTTTAGGGATGCGTGTGCTCTGTAACGACCCGTTTGAAAACCCACAAGCGATAGAGTTGGGGGCAGAATATGTGTCACTTGAAATGCTTTATGCCCAGAGTGATATCATCAGTTTGCATTGCCCGCTGACAGAGAACAACCACCATCTGCTCGATCAAGCCGCTTTTGAGCAAATGAAAGACGGTGTCATGATCGTCAATACCAGTCGTGGTGGGCTATTAGATTCCGTGGCCGCGATTGAAGCATTAAAGCAAGGACGGATTGGCTCGTTAGGATTAGATGTGTACGACAACGAGAAAGATCTCTTTTTCCAAGATAAATCCAATGATGTAATCACGGACGATGTGTTTCGGCGTCTCTCGTCTTGTCATAATGTGCTATTTACTGGGCATCAGGCGTTTCTTACTTCCGATGCCTTACAGAACATTGCAGAGACGACATTAACTAGCATTCGCGCCTTTATGGGCGGACAAAAGTCGGGCAATGAACTGGTTGATATCATCAATTAACCAGTTGACGTAAATGAGGCAATAAATCACTCGCCAATAAGCCTCTTTCACCATGTAGTGCGGCATTGCTATCTGCCGCACTGCTGTGTATCCATACGCCAACCTGCGCTGCGCTGGAAAGCTCAAGTCCCTGCGCAACCAATGAGGTAATCACCCCCGTCAGCACATCTCCCATGCCGCCTGTTGCCATGCCTGGGTTACCGGCCATACACACGTACATATTCTCGCCGTCATAAATCAAGGTCCCTGCCCCTTTTAATACAATCACGCCACCAAAGCGTTCATGCAAAGAGCGTATTGCTTTAAAACGATCGGCTTCAACATATTCAACACTGGCTCCTAATAAACGAGCCGCCTCTGCTGGATGAGGCGTCATAATACGCTTGTCATCGTAAACCGGCGTTTGTGCTAAGAAAAACAAGGCATCCGCGTCCATTACCTTAGGGAGAGGTTGATGTACAACCGCGTCAAACCATTGCTTGCCCGCTTGATCTCGGCCAAGACCCGGTCCAATACCAATCACGTCGCACCACTCGATGCGCGACCTTGCGGTTTCCGATTGCCAATCCATACTCATGACTTCCGGTATGGTGGTCAGCAAAGGCATGACATTACTGCCATGCAGCGCCACGGCAGTGAGCCCACTTCCAGTTCTTGCACATGCTTGAGCCGCTAGTAACATTGCCCCGCCCATACCAAGATCGCCACCCACCAGTAAGGACTTACCATGGGAGCCTTTATGTGCACACGCAGCACGTTTCGGTAAAGCATCTTGCACGTTCCGCTGCTCAATAGCACAGACTGACGGACGATTTTGTTCGTTAAAAGTTTCAGAAACGCCCAAACCTGCAAAATGTAATTGCCCGGCATACTCACGCGCCTTCCCCGTGACTAAGCCTTGCTTCATTCCAATGAAACTCACAGTATGATCAGCGCGAATGGCCTGACCTAGAATAGCACCGGTATTGGCATTGAGCCCGGAAGGCACATCAATCGCGACAACGGGTTTATCACTGTGATTGATCGTTTTAATCAGCTCACACGTTGGCTCACGAACATCGCCAGTCAAGCCTGTCCCCAGCAATCCATCAATGATGACATCGACATCGTCGGGAATGGCATCATCAAAAGGATACACTTCGCCACCTTTATCAACCCACTGATAATACGCCCGTAACGCATCCCCACTTAAATCATCCGGATTACTGGTATACCATACCGTCACACGCTGTCCCATGGTTTTAGCTAGGTTCGCCACGATATAACCATCACCGCCATTATTGCCGCCGCCACAACAAATAAGCCAATGCTGTGACGTCGGAAATTGCGCCAATGTCACCGTAAATACCGCTTGCCCTGCCCGTTCCATCAAAGCAAACATCGGCAGACTGTTGGTTTGCGCTGACGTGACTTCACCGTTTTTGACTTGCTGAGCAGTATAAAAAAGACTTGGAAGAGGCATATGACCACCTATTAAACACGGACAGTGAAAGACATCATGATAAACGTCTTTTTATGATTTTTCTTCAGGTTATCAGTGATTTTCTTTAATCATCAGTGATGCTAATGCTTCCGAGGTGGCATCTTCAATGGAAAGAAATAGGGATTTGACTTGGCCCGTCGGATTACGCATTGGGTTGAGCGTAATGTTTTGATACATGAAGTCGGCTTGTTGGGTAATAGGGCGAACATTCCGACATTTAAATAAATAAGGGCGTTGCTGCCAAGTAATAAAACTTCTGCACCCAAGATCATAAACTGGCTTGGCTTTCAGACGAAACCAGTGCTCTGGGATTTCAGGAAACACCTCAAACAGGGTTTTACCAATCACATCTCCCGCTTGTTTACCACTGTGGTGGGTCATAAACCCATTCCACACCTGAATGGTAAACTCTTTGTCCAAGACGACCAGTCCCATATCCACATTTTGAACCATGTCGACCATCCAGTGGAATTGCTCAAATTCAGCAGGCATCGATAACATTAAAAATCCTCCATCAGATAAGACAGTTTATCGTCGAGTAACGGTAGCGATTCATCGACAAACATAAACAACAAATCACAGCGAATCGACGTTTGATCAATGTTATAACTGACTTCAAACGTCATGGTTTTAGAAAAGGATCCCGTGGTCGATTTAATCACATTATCGATCGAAATATGTTGCCCCAGTAACACTGGCGAACTTTGAAAGAAACGCACTTCCGCTTGCTGCCCCAACCCATTTAAGAATGATCCCACCAATATATTGGAGACATCCATCAGCAGTTCCAGTTCTTCTAGCTCTTCACTCTCTGCTGGTACCTGCATTAACTTCTTGAGATCAGCCACACTCGAATCGCTCAGCAACACTAACGCTTCTCCCGCGATGCCCTCGCCACTGAAACCTTGGCACACACCGGAGACTTGATCATTGTCTGCTAAGTCCCTCAGCGCCATATGGAGTTCACTGACCTCAAAAATATTGACGTTCGGCAGGGGGAGGTGCACAAACACATCGAAATGGCGGGCCAGCGCATCGGCCGCTCGCCCGATGGACACGTTGGCGACTTCCATATAGATATCACGCCGTTTAAGGATGGGCAGTTCCACCGCGGCCTGAGGAACAACCTGAGTTTGCTGAGGCGGATTAATCACCTCTTTTAATACCAAGTTGAGCGTACTCTTATCCAGCGGTTTTTGAATAAATGCTTTCGCCCCTAAAGCCAGTACGCGTTCTTTCGCTTTGGGCTGAATATCGCCAGAAACCACGACCACTGGGGTATCAATACCGCGTTTGCTCATCTCTTCCAACGTGCCATAGCCATCAAGCTCCGGCATGGTGAGATCCAAAAACATCAATTTAAACGCTTTTTCTTCAAATTTCTTTAGGGCATCCAACCCGTGAACCGCAAAGGTAATATCGGCGTTCAAAGAAGCAGGTAAAGAGCGCGCCATTTGTTTTCTTACTAATGCAGAATCATCGCAAATTAGGACGGGGAAAGACATGCCACCACCTTTATTCATTTATGGTTACTAAATACTACACCACAACCTGCTTCATTAGCAGGTTAATTACGTAAAAAGTCTAATTTTTCATAGGGTTATACTGGTAATATTTTAAACAGTGATTGCATCGAATAGCATCGTGTTGTTTGATCTCTAAATAACGCTGCTCATGCTCATCTTTAACCATAGATGACCGCCAAACAAAACGCCTTGTTTTGCGAAAATAATCTGACCTTTATCACGGCTCATCGCACACCTTGATGTCGCTCCGGTTGACTTTACAACCCTACCATTATTAGATAAATCAAAATGACCATTAACAAGGAGTCTCCCATGGAAAATCCTATCCAATCTCGCTTACCACGGATAATTCTCATGCGCGTTCAGCGCACTTTTCTTGCTATGATAAGGATACTTTCCCTTGAACGAACTTTCTCACCAAACCCTCACAGCCTTTGCCGACGCTGACTTATGCAGCTTTGATTTGCATACGCTGACGCTTGACAAAGCTCAAGCGCATCAATGGTTACGAGCCGAACTACTGGACGAGTGGCATGAACTCAATCAACCGGATGTGATGCAAGCAAGGCATCAATTTTTTAATATTAAACACACCACGGCCGATGATTATCAAGAGCATTGGATTGAGCTCAATCACACACAATCCATTCTGTGTGGTATCCGCCATAAAGGGCTAAGCTCCGATCATCCATTTGTTCAGATTAAACCCAACTTTGTGATCGAGCATCCACAGCAATTGGCTGATATCCAAAAGGCGACGGCCCCTCTTTTTCGTGTATTTAATCCAAAGCACTTAGTGTTTTGGAGTGCAAAGCCATGGTATCAATGTCGCATCGAAGCACACTATGTGGCGGCTGACGCCAGCACGATTATCGCGCAGCCTGCATGGCCACAAGAACACCATATCGAACTACGCGCGGTCAAACACCATGATTATTATACGTGGTATCAAGCGATGTATACTGAGCTTCACCGCGATCAGCCAGATTTTAAAAACCGAGTTCAACCCAACGATTTAGCGTTGCTGCAACAAGCACAACACCAAAGCTTGTTATTCTTCATCTACTATAAGCAACACAAAGTCGGGCTGATCAGCGCGGAAAGAAGTCCGTTACTTGGTCATCAAGGTTTATATTTAAATGAAATACTGCTTGATAAACACTGGAGAGGGGTCGGTCTGGCCAAAGCCGCTCAAAAGCGGTTTATCGTACAAAATGCATCAAAAAACGATGTCATCTGGGGAACGATCAACGCCAATAACCTCCCATCACTTAACACCGCTTACGCGAATCAGCGTCGCAGTGTGCGCTATGAATGCTTTTTCCCTATCAATGACCTTTATGAGTGAGGTGCAGACCCCTTCTCCTGAACAGTGAGCGAAGACCAAAAAAAGGCGTCACCATTACGTGACGCCTTTTTACATAGAACTTTAGGTATGTCTCTCGCAGTAGCCAATAGGCACGAGCACTAAGACTGATTGCCCACCGCCCCGTGACTTGCCTCGTGCATCGTATGACGAACGGTGTGTTTAATTGTCATCATGTATTCTTGATAACGAAACCATAGATAGGTCGCGACAACCGAGAAGAATAGATACGACAATGCGAACACCAACGGAGATGTCATGAGATCCGCAGAGACGCCCCACATCACGCCGACAACCGTTACGGTGATTTTTGCAAACAAACCGCACAGCAACAATGCCAAAGCGAGTTGAGGGAATTTAGAACTGCGAAACGCAAACCAGTGGCAACAACCGACGGCTAAACTTGCCACGCCGAAGCCTAACAAAAAAGCTTCAATATGATCCGCAGACAAAAAGCCTGCCAATAATGACACGAGCAAAATAAGAATGTATTTCATCACAGTCACCCTAGCGTTAATACAAAAAGGAGGAACAAAACTGTCAAAACGCTAACGTTAAAACCCTGTAATACTAATGTTACTTGAGCTTAGTAAAAATACCAGCATAAAGTGGTATAGAAACTGTGACAATTTGTGTCTATGAAGGGAACACAGATAACCAGTGAGGTGACCTTGCTACACATAAAAGAACCTTATACAAAAATGACGCTCACGCCGCCTTTGTATAAGACTCTTGCCCACGGTGTTTTGCTTTGCGCACGTAGCTACCTTTGCCTTTTTTCGCTTTTTCCACACGGGTTTTAAAGACTTGACTGGTCACCAGTGCTTTTAGCGCATTATCTTGAATTTGACCGCGACCGTATTCGATATCCACAGGGTCGGTGTGGCTGGATTTTTTGGTACTCATAGTAAATCTCTCTCATTGATTAGGACTGTTAAAATAACATGTCATCGCGGTGAATTTTCGCTTATCCAAGCCAATAGTCAACAGCTAGCTCACTTATTTTTTATGTATCATCATTCTGTTACACTGGAAACACAACTCGACACAAAGTTTACGAGTAAATTCGAGAGGTTAGGCACTAAATCCGAAAAGATATTATTGACAACTGTCCGTATTACTCTAGACTCAACACCAGCTAGAAAAAAAGTTCTTTGTATACACATTGTTTCGTTGGATTACTTGTAACTCCCCCGTCGTGTCGTACGCAATAGCAATTTACTTTTCCACGCTATGGGCGCCGTGATAGGCCAAAAATTAATTTATTTAGGATATATGCTATGTCTACTCCAGTTACTGGTACTGTAAAATGGTTCAACGAAACTAAAGGCTTCGGTTTCATCAAACAAGAAAACGGTCCAGACGTATTTGCACACTTCAGTGCAATCCAAGGTGACGGTTTCCGTACTCTTGCTGAAGGCCAACAAGTTGAGTTCGTTATTACTCAAGGTCAAAAAGGCCCTCAAGCTGAAAGCATCAAAGTAATCTAATTTTACTTTCTAATTGATTGAAAATAGCCAGCGCAAGCTGGCTATTTTTTTATCGTTTATGCGACAAAATACGCCACATCCAATACCGTCGTTCAATCCAACCCTGTCATCAACGTATTTGCTCGCTCATTTACTCGTTTTCTTCTTCTACGGGTAATTCTGGCAACGGCGTATACTTCGCCTCTTCCACTAAGCCGGGAAACGCCTCACAAAACAAATCCATGAAATCATGACGAATCAGTTGTTCAAAGTGATTGGCGCGTTCGGTTGGACAGAACACTCTTACATGTAATTTTTGTTCGCCTGCTGTATGGCTAAAAATTTCAATATGCGGTTCTGAACTGGGTAAATCGATACCTGAATGCTTTTCAATCATGCTGTTATAACGACGAGCCACATCAATAAAATGCGCAAAGTGAACATCAATGCGTGCTTGTAAGTGTGGAATGAGCGGATAAAGATTAACAAAGTGTGGCACGATCATCGTAAAGTTATGAAACACATATCGCTTCATAAAGTTTAAATTTTTCACGGGGTAAGTAAAAAACATGCTGTTCGGAAGGGTCGCCGTTTTGCCTGTATAATGATACTGCCCATGCAACAAATCGATTTCTTGAATCACGGTAGCCATGATGTTGTGCTCAATCACCTCACCGCTGAGTTGCCCAACTTCAATCCAATCTCCGATACGAAAAGAACGAGAGCTGGCACGTTGAATCGAGCCAGTAAAACACAAGATAATTTCTTTCGACGCCACAACAATCGCAACGGCAATCGCGGTGACTGATAAAGCAAAATTACTGATTTCTGATTGCCATAAAACAAACATGATCAGCAAGGTACCGGCAAAAATCCCATTTTTGGTACGTGACATCCAAGCACGTTGATCGTCACTGAGAAATGCAACATCACCACGAATCAAACTTAGTAAAAGGCGTCGAGTAAACCAGATAACAAGTAGAATTAATCCGGTAAACAACAGCTTATGCGCCATCAAAAAGTCGAATGCGGTGTAAATATATTCCATTAAAGCCCCTACAGTTTTATCGTTTCGTTAATCTATTTAAAATGCGTACACACACTCGTTCATGCTACCCAACGCGCTATGGAGCGTGTCATGACCGAGATCGCCAAGCCCTAATGATGACCATCACTAAGAAGTCGTTCAGTATAGTCAATACTTATAATAAGGCGCGATTGTATCATTATCAGTGACGCTGTCATGGCTTTCATCCGATAATACCGAGACAATTCACGGCTTTTTCTTATAGTCAGTGCTCACTTCGTCATACAACGCACGCATGTTGAACACTGGCCATATTATGTATACCAAGCGAAAATTTCACTGACAACTTCGCCGCCCGTCACACACTTACCGACTCCCCCTAGAACCTCATGAAAACAATCATTACTCTGAATAGTAAAGAACATTATCATCAACCACCGCTCGTATAGCGTTGTCTTCACTGGTCACTGTACAACGAGTGTTGGGTTAGCGTACTGATGACCAGAGGACTTTATATGACGCGATTCTTACAGATTGATTGGGTATGTGATCTTGTGTGTCCATGGAGTTTCATCGGCTATCAAAAACTCGAACACGTTCTTGCTCAGTTAGACGACGATATCCTCGTTGAGTTTCATTGGCATCCGTTTGAAATTAACCCTAACCTTCCCGCTGGTGGCGACTTATTGATAAGTCACTTAATGGATAAATATCACATTAGCGCCTTGATTGCACAAACTTATCTCGAACGTGCGACATCGCACAGCCAATCGTTACCCATGCCGTTTTCTCTCACTAGCACAACCCATGTCTATAACACTCGGCAAGCTCATAAACTCCTATTGTGGGCGGCAAAATATCAACAACAATCCCCTTTGGCCCGTGAATTGTATTGCGCCTATTTTATTCACGGCCAGCCATTAGACGCGCGAGACACATTACTTGCCGCGGTCAAGCAGGTCGGGTTAAATCCACAAGAAGCGGCGTTAGTGCTGGACGATGATAATTGGGGAAAAACCGTGAGCAATATTGAAACACAATGGGCCAAAACAGGGATCACTGCCGTCCCCACTCTGATCGTTAACCGGTCAGAAACGATATCAGGTGCCTTTCATTCCGACTCCCTACAAAGAATGCTGCAAAACGCGGCCCAACAATCCCTGCACCATCGTCAGCATTAAGCGCGCACCTTATCATTTGAACCTCATCACAACATGTTGATTTTCATAGTTATAAACAAGTAATCACTACTCAGGTCGCACTTTACTGAGAGAGAATTCGCTACAGTGAGCCTCCCTAACTCCTCCTATCAACGTCAGACATTACAAGGAAGCATTACTGATGAGCCTTTCTAACTCTTGGTTAATAGCGGTGTGTTTACTTGCTTGCCTATCTGCAGCCAGTCCGCTCACGCAAGCGAAACAGGTCGAAGTGCATGATCCGGTCATGGCAAAAGAAGGCAACACCTATTACGCATTTAGTACTGGCCCGGGCATCACTTATTACTCTTCACAAGATATGACGCATTGGCAGCGAGCCGGTCGAGTATTTAATGATGAGCCTAGCTGGGCACGACGCGTCGCCCCTCAGTTCAACGGCCATCTTTGGGCACCAGATATCGTCCAGCATAACGGTCGATTTTATTTATACTATTCCGTTTCTGCGTTTGGCAAGAACACCTCGGGTATTGGCGTCACCGTCAATAAAACGCTGGATCCACATTCAAAAGACTATCAGTGGATTGACCAAGGAATCGTATTACAGTCCGTCCCCAATCGCGATGATTGGAATGCCATTGACCCTGCCATTACCTTCGATGACAACGGCACCGCATGGATGAGTTTCGGCTCTTTCTGGGGTGGTTTGAAATTGGTGAAACTCGACCCGAGCCTTACCCGTCTGGCTCAACCAGAAACATGGTATAACCTTGCAAAACGCGATCCGCAAGAAAGTCCCGCGGATGCCATTGAAGCCCCCTTTATTTTCAAAAAAAATGGTTACTATTATCTGTTTGCTTCTTTCGACTTATGCTGCCGGAAAATGCAGAGTACTTATCATATTCGCGTTGGGCGCAGTAAACACATTGAAGGGCCTTATCTCGATAAAAACGGCAAAGCAATGATGGAAGGCGGTGGCTCATTGGTATTAAAAGGCAATAAAGATTGGGTGGCATTAGGGCACAATAGTGCATACACCTTTGATGGCCAAGATTATTTGGTTTTCCACGCTTATGAGACGGCGGATCATGCCATCCAAAAACTGCGCATTTTGAAAATGGATTGGAAAAACGCTTGGCCAACGGTCAATGCTCACGATCTCAATCGTAATACTACGGTGCTGAAGCCCTAATTACGCTCATCCCAAACAAAAAAAGCTGCGTTATTACACGCAGCTTTTTGGTCGATACTTTACAACAGATTAGTGCACTGGTGCATCGGTGTCTGCGGAAAATTGACCGAAGTAGTGCTCTAAGATTTCAGGCGTCAATTTGCCTGCTTCTTCTAATCGCTTAAGCTCTGCAACAATCGCTTGCTGTTCTTCCAGCGTCGGCAATTTGACCTCTTCTTCACCAAGGCTGTCTTCCGTTATTTGCGCTAACTCTTGTTCAAAATCACTCATCAATAGACCCTATCCGTCTGTTTAACGGAGAGTTCCAAGCACTCTCCGTAAGTATGTATACTTAGAGTTTAAAGGTTCCCACTGTGCGATCAAGACGTGCCGACAATTCTTTTAGTGCATGACTTGCTTCGGCCAATTGCTCCGCCGTCGTGGTCGTCTCTTCATTAATCGAGTTAATCTCTTCGATGTTTTGATTAATGGTATGTACAACGGTCGATTGTTCTTCAGTCGCTGTCGCAACCTGAATGTTGCGGTCCGAAATTTCGTGGATACGTGTCGAAATCAACTGCAACATTTCCGCGGTTTCGTCGGACGCTTTCACACCATCACGCGACACGAGTTTACCGGCTTCCATCGCTTCAACCGCATCTTTCGCATCCGATTGAAGTTGGTTGATCATCTTCTGAATTTCATCAGTCGATGTAGCAGTACGACCGGCCAAATTACGAACTTCATCAGCCACTACGGCGAAACCACGTCCTTGCTCACCAGCACGAGCCGCTTCAATTGCCGCATTTAACGCCAGTAGATTGGTTTGCTCGGAAATACCACGAATAACATCGAGAATCGTACCAATCTCTAGAGTGGTTGATGCCAATTTCTCAACCACCACACCCGTACTTTCAATATCTCGAGACAGACGACCAATGACTTCTTTCGCTCGGCCCACCACTTCGGTTCCTGATACTGTTTCCGCTGTCGCTTGGTTAGCGCTATCGGCCGCTGTTGAAGCGTTCGATGCGATTTCGCTGATGGTCGCGCCCATTTCATTAATCGCGGTCACCACTTGCAGTGTTTGGTCACGCTGCTCTTGGCTATTATCGTGAGTATGAGAGGCTTTATTTGCTACGCTCATTGCCGCTTGCTGCAACTCATCGCTCGTTTCGGCAACTTCACGAATCGACTTATGAATTTTTTCAACAAAGCTATTAAATCCTTTCGACAATTGCGCAATCTCATCTTCAGTATCAATAGTGATACGTTGTGATAGATCGCCTTCGCCTTCACCTAAATCGGTGAAACGAGCCGCTAACTGACGAATAGGTTTCACAATGCTATTGCCCAACCAAATGCCACCTAAAATGAAGATAACAGCCACCAACACCGTCGACCAAAGCAACCGTTGAGTCACCGCATCCATATCGGCAAACACTTCGGCTTTAGGAACGACCCCGACTACAAACCAGTTCATGCTTTTCACATACAAGCTAGAAATAAACACGTCTTGGCCATTATGTTGTGTCTCAATCAAGTTAAAACCGTTTTTTTGCAGAAGCTGGCTTGATTGACGACCATATAATTGCTCAAGGGTTTCCCCGACCTTACTTTGCGTGCGGTGAATTTTTATAGAGCCGTTGGCATCCGCTAGGAATACATAGCCGGTTTTTTGAATTTTAAAACTATTCAAAAAGTTGACCATATCTGTCATGGACTTAGAAACACCCGATAAAGTGCCATCCCTTGTCGATTGATAGTTAACAAACATTTTCACCGTGCCATCAGGCTCTTGGAAAATACTCACCATATGTTGTTTGTTCGAACTGACAAAACTGTAGAACCAACCATCTTGCTGATGGTTTAAACGTCGTAAAAAGCCATTTTGATTCCAGTAATCCCCCGTACTGCGGTTCGCTACCGATGCATCGTTCAAATTGTATTGCTTAACGACACTCGCAAGATCCTCGACGAGAAGCTTTTCTTCTGTAGGATCAACCGGATCACTTTTCACCGTTCTTTTCACAAATTCACTGGTCGAAATTTGCTGAGCGGTATTTTCTAACGTGAGTACTTGCACATCCACTTTATTGCCGATTTGTTGCAACATGGAAGGTAACTCCACATCGATAAGACGGTGACGCAAGACATCGTGAGTTTCACGCTGAGCAATAACCCCTAAAATCATAGTGGACGCGAGTACCGCTAAAGTCATCCCAATGATGACTTTCTGCTTAATACTAATTCGATTGAATAGAAACATTCTTTTGCCCCTAGGCTGCTAGTTTTTTTCTATGTCATTATGACATCGACGACATAAACGTGCCGAGTTTTTAAACATTCTCATACACGCTGGTGTAAAAATAAGTAAAGGAAAACGATTGTATAGCAACCGTATGAGAATGTTTATCCTTACTTAGCGCTAAAGCACAATACAACCGATTACATAGTAAAGTTTTTTGTTACTGTGCTTGATGGTATGGTGGGGAAGGAACTTTTTTGCGTATCGCCGCACTAATAGATGAACGAACTCAGAGACTAACGTGTTATGCAGTCAGAAATTTTTCAAAGATTACAACAATACCTCAACCAACAAGTGGTTGGACAATCTTCATTGGTTGAGCAATTACTTGTCGCCTTACTCGCCGATGGACATATTTTAGTCGAAGGTCCTCCTGGATTAGCCAAAACTCGAGCGGTAAAAGCACTCGCACAGTGCATTGAAGGACGCTTTCATCGTATTCAATTCACCCCAGATTTACTGCCCGCCGACCTAACGGGTACCGATATCTTTAGACCAGAAACTGGTGAATTTACCTTCCAAGCGGGACCTATTTTTAATTCTCTGGTGCTGGCTGATGAAATCAATCGTGCTCCGGCAAAAGTACAAGCGGCGATGTTAGAAGCAATGGCAGAGAAACAGATTACCGCAGGTCGCAAGACATATGCTCTTCCTAAACTGTTTCTCGTTATGGCGACGCAAAACCCCATTGAGCAAGAAGGGACCTATCCCTTGCCTGAAGCTCAGCTAGACCGATTTTTGATTCATCTGGATGTCAGCTATCCACAAGCAGAAGATGAGCTCGCCATTTTGCGCCTCAACCGTGGTGAAGCCAAAGGCGAACAGGCACCGAGTATTCCTCATGTCACTCAGGAACAAATTTTCTCGGCACGTCAAGAGGTCCTGAATATCCATATGGCTGAATCGATCGAGAACTACCTCATTCGATTGGTGATGGCAACTCGTCAGCCAGAAAAGTATGACTCAACATTAGCGCAATGGATTGAGCTGGGCGTGAGCCCAAGGGCGACCATCGCTCTTGATCGTTGTGCCCGCGCCCACGCTTGGCTACAAGGACGCGACTTTGTCAGCCCGGCCGACATTCAAGCAATGATTTTTCCGGTATTACGTCACCGCTTGGTTTTGTCTTATCAAGCACAGGCTGACAATATTCATCCTAATCAGGTCATTGCACATTTAATGTCTCTCGTAGGTAGTGCGTAAGGAGAAGTCAATGACAGACGCGCTGCCACCGCACGCTGATGGCGTTCACCTCTGCGTAGATGAACTTTTGCCTTATCGTCAACAAACGGTTCGTTGGCTGCCACCTGCCAAGAGCTTGTGGTCTCAGTTATTAGGTCAGCATCAGAGTAAACAGCTAGGCCGCGGTATGGACTTTGCGGAAGTTCGTCAATATCAACCAGGCGATGATATTCGTGCTATTGATTGGCGTGTCACTGCACGTACCGGAAAACCACATACCAAACTGTTTACCGAAGAACGCGAAAAACCAACGGTATTGTACATTGATCTTAGTGCGTCGATGCAATTCGGTTCCTCATTACTGCTTAAGTCGGTTCAAGCAAGTCATATTGCAAGCCTGCTGAGCTGGTTAGCGGTTGATGAACACGACAGAGTGGGCGCCGTTATAGACACTGGTCATGCGTTATTTGAGTTGAAACCCACAAGCCGTCAAAAGGGGCCCTTACAGATCATAGCGCAACTCGTGCGCAGTCAGAATAACATGATGACGGATCTCAGCGCCCAGCAATCCCCTCACTCGATGGAACAGGGACTCCAAGCATTGCATCGGCTGTGTCCGAAAGGTTGTGATGTCATTTTGATTAGCGATTTTATACGCTATGGTGCGAGTTTAGAGCCATTACTGGGCCGATTAGTCCGCCGTAATCGAATGAAATTCATACATATTTATGACCCGCTAGAAATTGGAGACACACATTTTCGCGGAGCGGAATGGGTGAGTAATGGCAAAGATACGCGCTGGCTCAACTTTTCCGCACTAAATACCCGCAATGGGATTAAAAAAGCCTTTGAATCTCATCAAGAAAAACTAGAATTAGTGTGTCAGTCCATGAAAATAGACTACCGCTTAATCTCCAGTGGTATGCCTTTACTTAAACAACTAGCCGGATAATCAACTATGCAAAAATCATCATCGACCCCGTTACCACTATTGGATGTGCACCTTCCGGATGCGCCTTCTTGGTTACCGCTGGCATGGGGATGGTGGGCTGCGATTGGTAGCATTGTGCTTATCATACTCGCTATCGTGTTACGAATTCGTTGGAAACGGAAAAGACATGCGCCTAAAAAAGCGGCACTGCGTTTACTCGATCCTAAGTTTGGTTCCCAATCGCCCTCTTCCGCCATGGAGTTGCTGCGCCAAGCAGCATTGTGCTACTACCCTCGCAGTGAAATCGCGCACCTCACCGGAAAAGACTGGTATGCCTTTCTCGATGAGGAGTTAGGACGGGAAGTGTTCATTGCCAATGAAGCGCAATGGCAACAGGCACTGTATAAAAAGCAAACCAGCGAGCACGCATCGGCACTCGTCGAAGACTGCTATCAATGGGTGAATGAAGCTTTACCACCAGCGAAAAGGAGAAAAGGCAACATTGGCAAACATTGAACTCGTATGGTGGTGGGCCTTGTGCCTACTGCCACTCCCATTATTGATATATAAATGGGCACCATCTCGTCAAAATAGCGCAGCGATTACGTTACCCTACCTTCCTCAGCATGCTTCAGTCTCTCGTTCAAGTGGATGGGTGCATAAAGGGTTGGCACTGGCTATATGGGTATGCCTGCTTTTTGCCGCCGCGCGCCCAGTTTGGTATGGCGATCCAGTCTACGTTTCACCGAAACATCGCGACATGATGTTAGTGGTCGATCTCTCGTATTCTATGAGTGAAAAAGACATGCGCGACGGCGATCATTACATAGACCGTTTGACCGCCGTGAAGCACGTCCTCAAAGACTTTATTGCGAAACGTAAAGGCGACCGTTTAGGATTAATTTACTTTGCCGATCATGCCTACTTACAGACGCCATTGACCTTCGATTTGACCACCGTCAAACATCAAGTGGATCATGCGGTATTGAAGTTAATTGGTACCCAAACGGCGATGGGCGAAGGCATTGGCTTAGCGACGAAAAACTTCATCGATGGCAATGCTCCGCAACGCGTCATGATTTTACTTAGTGACGGCACGAATAACTCCGGTGTTATGACTCCCCTAGAAGCGGCTAAAATCGCTAAAAAATACCACACCAAGATTTACACCATTGGTGTAGGCGCGGGTGAAATGACAGTACAAAGCCTGTTCGGTTCTCGCACTGTCAATACCGCCAAAGGGCTGGATGAAAAAACGCTCAAACACATCGCCAAACTCACTGGCGGTCGCTATTTCCGCGCCCGTGATGCCGATGATCTACACAATATTTACGACAGCATTAATCAGTTAGAGCCCGTGAAGAAAGCCGCGCAAACATGGCGCCCACAAACCGAATGGTTTGGTGTCCCCCTCGCCATCGCTCTCCTCCTTTCTATGGTGCTCATGGTTTTAAGGAGAAATCATGTCTGATTTCGAATTTCTACATCCACATTGGTTATGGCTTTGCCTGCCGCTCATCGGTCTCATCGTGTGGCTCGCCATGTCGGGCAAGCAAACCTCGTTAATTGCGCCGCATTTAGCCTCATCACTGGGAATTGCCACGCGCAAAAAACAAACAGGACTGCTGGTTATTTTAGCAACGAGCTGGCTACTGGCTGCCATAGCATTGGCGGGTCCAAGTTTTGAGGAACAGGCAAGGCCGACCTTCTCAAACAACAGTGCCCGAGTGTTAGTTATGGACATGTCACGCTCTCAATATGCAACGGACCTTGCCCCTAACCGTTTAACTCAACAACGCTACAAAGCATTAGATTTGCTCAAAGGTTGGCGTGATGGCGTTACGGGTTTAGTCGCGTTTGCCAAAGGCGGTTATACCGTGAGTCCAATGACCAGTGATACGCGCACCATTGCTAACTTAGTGCCTGAGTTATCACCTAAAATCATGCCAGGGCAAGGCGCGAATGTGGTCGCGGGTGTCAAACAAGCCATGACACTAATGACCGATGCTAAAGCGCCCAAAGGCGACATCATCATCATGACTGATGGCATTGATGCAGAGCAAAGCCAAGCGTTGCATTCGTTACTAGCGAATACACCATGGCATGTGATTATTTTAGGCATTGGGACGCCCGCTGGCGCTCCGATCCCACTACAAGATGGCTCAATGCTGCAAGATCAGGGACACACCGTCATCGCTAAGATGGATACACATATCATGCAAACGCTCACCTCACAGCTTGGCGGACTTTATGTCCCCTACCGCAGCGATGGTCAAGACGTCGATACCATTTTGCGCCATACCCAAACTGTCAGCGCCTTAAAAGCCAGCAAAGGAGGGCAAACGGTGACAGAACATGCCAATAATGGCTATTGGTTAGTACTGCTATTACTCGCTCCCGCATTGCTGTTATTTCGCCGTGGCGTCATATTCGCGACGTGTTTCGTCATCACCCCTTGGCTGATGCCTCACTCAGCGCAGGCATCCGCATTTTTAACCGATAATCAGCAAGCCTACCAAGCCTTTCAAGATCACCAATATCAACAAGCAGCCAAGCAGTTTACTGATCCGCAGTGGCAAGGCATTGCTCGCTACAAAGCGGGCGATTATAAAGGGGCCATTGAGAGTTTGTCACAAATCGCCCAACCGGATGAAAACGCGCGTTACAACTTAGCCAATGCTTACGCGCAAAATGGGCAACTGGATAAAGCCGCAACCCTGTACGAACAGGTTCTGAAACGCGATCCGCACAATCAAAAAGCGCAAAAAAATCTGCAAATCGTCAAACGAGCCCAACAACAGCGTAAAAAGCAGCAACAGCAACAGCAACAGCAACAGCAACAGCAACAGCAACAGCAACAGCAACAGCAACAGCAAAAAAATACGGGCCAGCAAGACAACAAGTCAACCTCTTCCAAAACAAAAGAGCAACCACCGTCTCAAAAAGGGCAAAACAAACAACCATCATCGCAAGACAAGACACCCAACAACGCGCCCCAAAAAGCGAACCCGGTTTCAAACGAAGATAAAACGTCATCCAATCGCGCGTCTTCCGGGAAAAAGCCATCCCATGATTCTTCAGCCGATGACCAAAAACCATCCCAGCCGTCCAGCGGCGCGAGTGGCAAACGCCCCACCCCGCCTTCGTCATCTTCTCAGCACCAAGCCGCCGAGCAAGAGAAGAAAACAGGACAAGGACAACGCCAGCCCGCGAGAGCAACACAAGGGCAGCAACAAAGCGATAAACTGGCGCAACAACGTCAGCAAGTCGCCACAAAAGCCTCTACACGGCCCGTCGATCCGGCGTTGAGAAAACTCGACCAAGTAGAGGGAGCCCGCGATCCCAGTGAGCTCCTCCGTGCGCAGTTATATCTGCAATCGAAACTTCAACCACAACCAGATACGCAAGCGAAGAAGTGGTAACTATGAAACGGATAACCCATACCCTATCACTGTACTGTTCAGTTCTGTTGCTGAGCTTATTTAGCCTAACGGCCTCCGCGAAGGGCGATTTTTATGCCACGGTGAGCTCGAATAAAGTGGTCCAGAACGAAGTGTTCCAACTGACCGTGACCATCAATAGCCGAGTGTCCTCAGACGATATTGATTTCTCAGTACTGCAAAAAGATTTCCAAATGGGGCAACCCAACTTTGGTACCTCTACCAATATCATCAATGGCGATCGCAGTGAACAAAGCCAATGGACCATTCCATTGGCGGCCAAAGAGACAGGGATATTGCGTATTCCTCGCTTTACGATTAATGGGCAACATACACAAAGCATCGCCATTCAAGTCACCAAAGATCGCGACGCTCCCAATAGCAAAGATATCGTTGAAGTACACAGCCACCTTAGTCAAACAACGCTCTACCCCAGTGAAAGCGCACAATTAAAAGTACGCTTAATCGTCAAAGCCGACCTACGTCGTTTGCAAAACCAAACGATTGAACCGCCTAAAGTCGATGGCATGGAGCTCCATCCTGCGAGCGATCCTGACCAACATCAAGAGGTCGTCAACGGCATTCAAGTCACCGTCGTTGATCAGAACTTCCGCGTTACCGCCACCAAACCTGGGACCTTTACGTTACGTGAGCCTCAGTTTGAAGGATCTCTGGTATATGGCGGCAGTTATGGCAATCGCACCCGACTCATTCCACTCAATACCACGCCGAAAACCTACACCCTCCATGTGAAACCCAAGCCCAAAGACTATCAGGGGGCTTGGCTGCCAACCTCAAAGCTGCAATTAACTCAGCGTTGGCAAGATCCTGCGGGGCATACAATTAAACGCGATAGCGTCAAACTGAAAGTCGGAGACTCTCTGACACGTACCATCAGTATGCAAGTGGCTGGCATCGATAAATCTCGCTTACCTGATATCAAGATAGACAACCCGGATTCCGTGCGCTCATACAGCGAAAAACCGCACTTCTCTACGCTCGATAATGGCGATGTGCTCATGACAGTGAAACAGGTCGTCATTCCGCGCCAAACTGGCACGATAAGCTTGCCTGATATCCGCGTAAATTGGTGGAACTCCACCACCAACCAAGAAAAACTCAGTCGTGTTGCGGGATTAACCTTGCAAGTGTCACCGAGTGACGACAATCAGCCGCTCGCCAATGACACGCCACCGGCCTCACCTGAAAAGACCACCGTCATCACTAAAACCGATGCGGGTTTCTGGCCTTATCTCACGATAGGCTTTGCGGTGCTTTGGTTACTCACTCTATTACTGGCTTTCTATTGGAAGCGCTCCGCACCACGTCTTCATCGCGATACCTCAGAGAAGACAGCGAAAGTCGACAATGAGCAACCCACAACGCCTTTTGAAGCGCTAAAAGCCGCCATCTTGCAGCAAGATGGGATTGCTGTGAACCAAGCGCTCACCCAATGGCAGCAAGATCTCTCGCTCTCCCCAGACGAACAGACACAACTGGCTCAGGCCAAAGCGCACTATGACGAAGCGCTGTATTCCGAGAGTACCAAAGACAATGACGGCGAATCGTTATTACAACTGGTAAAACGCTTGGAAAAGGCGACGAAAAAACGCCGTAAGCCGACCAAGGAGTCATTACCGCCACTCTAAAGCGTGCGCTAAGGAAAACAAGCTACGGAAAACAAAAAGGCACCGCGTATAAGCGGTGCTTTTTTATCGCCAAGCATGCACACGTCATCGCCGTGCCCACTTCTCTTTCACCATATTCACTTGGCGTTGCACCCAAGGGGTTAGTCGATGATATTGGTAGGGTACCAATAGAAAAATGACGTTTTCCAAGGCAATCGCACCAAATAAATCCGCAGGTCGATGCATGCCTAACCAAAGCCTTGAATAGGCAACGCCAGCGGCCCACAGTAATAATACCGCGCACACGGCGTAGCGTTTCTTCATTAATAATAAGCGACTGAAAAATAACAAACATAATGTCACGAACGTGGTATGTCCCGATGGAAAAGAGTAATTCACTTGGGATTTCCAATTCGACCACCGCCATTGAGACACTGTCTCTTTCATGGCGACGATTTTTTGCGTCTTAGCGTGATGAGTAAAGGTATAGAAGTCTCGTGGCGACGCGATAACCTGAGACTTCGCCATTACCGTCGTATAAGGTCTTGGGCTATGCGTCACTTGCTTCATGACGTGTTTTAACCCGACGCTAAGCACCAGTAATAATAGCAATTGAATCAATGCATTAATCTTGAATTCTGTATTCATATCGGCACGCCAAAACACACAAAACAGTAAGACGAGCAAGCTCAATACACAGCCAAACGAAGACGCACTTGCCGAGAAGCCATTCCAAATCATCCCAATGACAGCCCGCGGCGAAGACAGCAAATCGACAGGATAAAGCAAGTGTGACATGGCCGTCATGACCAACAAGAAAATGGTGATAATGACGAGATGATATTTGAATCGGTCAAAAAGCGGAGTGTATCGGTTCATAATTGATAACGAAAACATGAAGAAATAAAGTCAAAAAAGTAGGCTATGACGTACACGTAGCGTCAGTGAATGTCATCAAACAAGCAGAAAGCGGCATAACAAAAAACCGTCCGTTCTAGCGAGAAGAACGGACGGTTTGTTCGCATCGTGGGGGCTAAACCATGATCACGTTACGTGAATAACGGATGGCTTTACCACACGTAAAGCGTCTTACTTTTCGTTCCAGCGAGTGATGGATTCAGCAATCACAGCTTTCGCTTCTTCAATCGATCCCCAGCTTTCAACCGTTGTTGTGCCTGGTTTTTTCAGATCTTTATAATGATTGAAGTGGAATTCAATTTGCTTGATCAGCTGAGGAGGAAGGTCATCAAGCGTTTCAATAGCATTACCTGTGTTACGGTCATCAGCAGGAACCACAACAACTTTATCATCCACTTCGCCATCATCGACAAACTTCATCACGCCGATCACTTTTGCTTCAAGGAAAATACCGGTGGTTAGCGGCTGGTCAGTAATGATCAACGCATCTAGCTCATCGCCATCTTCATCCAACGTTTGTGGAATAAAGCCATAGTTTGTTGGTTTTGCGAAAATTGCAGGCTCAACGCGATCCAGCTCAAAAACAGCCAGTTCACGGTTCCATTCAATTTTATGATTGCTACCTGCTGGGATCTCAACAACAACGTTGACCAAACCGTTGTCATAATCACCAGGAGTTAAAATTTTGTTAAAATCTGACATTTCAGGTTCCTGTATAAGTACTTCGTTTCCGACGTATTTTATCAGCTTTTAGATCGCAGCGGTATCCTTAACTGCCATCCAAATAACAAGATAGAATATCCATCGTCGTCGCAGTGGATGCGGTTTCAAGCTTAGCCGCAAGGCGTTGTGCGATTGCGATGAAAAAACGACCCATCAAACGCCCACATTTTACCCAAACTGACAATCACAACGGGCGCAGCAAACTATCCAGTTTCGGGTGAACCACTTTCCGTTTGACCGTCACCGAGTAAAAGCTTTCATACACATCAGGCAGTAACATGTAGCGTTTTAAGATGCCATTATCGAGCTCATCTTTTACCACGACTTCCGGCATCACTGCCAAAGCACCAGTGTCACGAGTCAATAGGCGCAGCATGGCCATATCATCGGATTCCGCCACAATAATCGGCTTTAAATGATATTGAGCCGAGAACGAATTGAATGCGGCGCGCAATGGGTTTTCCCCATACGGCAATACCCAGCGTTGCTGGCGATAGCGTTCGTCGAATTCTTCATTGAGATCCAATCCCGGTGGTCCAATGATTGCCACCGCTTGACGGGCTAGCACTCGGCTCTGCCAATGGGGTTTACTGGCATCATGCAAAGGCGTATTGGTGAGCGCCACATCAATCTTTAATTCATTCAAGGCTTCTAACAGCCCGGTCTGACTCATCGATTGTAAAACATAACCACAATCACTTTGTGTGATTAAGGGTTGGATAAATTGCTCAATAAAGTTACGAGAAATGGTCGATAGCATGCCAATTCGAATGGTCGAACCAGCTAATCCCTTGCCACTGGTCAATAATTTCTCTAATTCTTCACCGTTATGAAAGATATCATCAGCATAATTTAGCGCATGATATCCCCCCTCAGTTAGGATGAGACGTCGCCCTTTACGCTCAAATAATTGGACATTCAAAGATTGCTCTAACTGTTTGATTTGAGAGGATAAAGCGGACTGAGAAATGTGCAAGTTTTGCGCGGCTTGCGTCAAGTTCCCCTGCTTCGCGACTTGCCAAAAATAGTATAGGTGATGATAGTTGAGTCGGCTCATAGTTCTCTTAAACAGAATGATTTGTCATTAATTATGTATTTTACTTAACATTCATACACTTTCACAATAGCCACCATTGTTAAAACTGTGAGGTCTATCATGTCTTCTTTATTTCTGGTTACACCACTGCGTATGATGTTGCTGGGTTTAGTGGCAATTCTCGGATTGACGATTCTGAGATACAGTTGGGTCGCGTTTAGTGGTGAACGTGACCGTCGTCGTTTTATACACGCGCTATTGCTGACCATCGCCACCGTTGTGTTGGTGATTACCGCCAATCATTTAGCGATTTTTTGGGCGGCTTGGGTCAGTGTGAGTTTGTCATTACACCGTTTGATTCTATTTTATCCAGACAGACCACGTGCCCAACTCGCGGCACACAAAAAGTTTCTTCTCGCGCGTTTAAGTGAGCTATTGCTGGCAGCTGCTTTTGTGAATCTCTACCTTCAGTTTGATACGTCGAATATTCAAGCCATTGTGCAGCACGCTTCAATGCCAATATCGCAATCATTAGACCTCAATGTTGCGGCGATATTACTCGTGCTGGTTGCATTGATTAAATGTGCGCAGTTGCCGATGCATGGCTGGCTAATACAAGTGGTCGAAGCCCCGACCCCCGTATCGGCGTTGTTGCATGCTGGCATCGTGAATTTAGGCGGGATTCTTTTGCTCTTCTTTTCACCAATCCTTGCGGCCAGCAGCGCGGCCAGTTGGTTATTGGTGGTGCTCGCCGGTATCAGTACCGTTATCGCAGGCTTAGTCAGTATCACGCGCATCAGTATTAAGGTGAAGTTGGCATGGTCTACCAGTTCGCAAATGGGACTAATGCTGGTTGAAATTGCACTGGGTCTTTATGAAATGGCCCTGTTACACCTCTTTGCTCACTCATTTTATAAGGCCTATTCGTTCCTCAATAGTGGCAATACCGTGAATCACTATCTCGCGGCCAAACTCGCAGGAGACGAAAAACCCAAACTGCAACACTGGTTTTATGCCCTGCTGGCCACTTCGCTGATGATGGTCTTCACCCAATGGAAGTTTAATTTCTTGCCGAGTCTGACCGCAATGGCGTTAGTGCTACTGGCTATCACCGCGTTGCTGGTACCAAGCTTTACGCGCGCCGACCGCGGTCGGATACCGAAAATTTTGATCACAATGAGCTTCGCGGCTGGGCTGCTGGTGCTTTATACCATTGCGAAACACGCGCTTGCTGAATTTGCACTGCCAGATCCGGTGTTAAATGTCTGGGCCGATGGGTTCATCGCTCTGCTGTTTGCCACTTTATTTGTCTTGTCATTAGCCTTGCAATATTGGCCACATTCACCACTCGTGAAACGCTTGTTTATCTGGTTAAACGCGGGCGGCTATCTTGATGAGTGGGCAACGAAACTCACTCTGAAACTATGGCCGAGTGAATCCCTACTCGAACTGCGCCAACATCAATGGCACACTAATCCAGAGGTAAAATAATGACTGTGTTCAATCAAACTCTTTCTTTTGCCGCCATCGCTCGAGAAGCGTCTTCTTCTATTGCTCCGGCATGGCCTCTCGATCGCTCTGTGGCGGTCAATCCTTGGTGGCCACAACGTCATGACCGTATTGAGCAAGCCTTTGCTGAGCAAGCCGTATTAACCGGAGAAACCGGGCTGATGCCACGGACCTACTATGCAGAAAAATGGGCGACCCAAATTCAACCACAACACCTTGAGCAAGCGATAACGGAATTACACAGTCCATTTAACGCAGAGCAACTTGAACAATGTCTTTCCACGCCCAGTACAGCGTTACCGCGGTGGAATACACTTGGTGCCCTGATGGACCGCGAGATCCCGTCGGCACAAGGGCACAGCTGGCCACAAGAAGTATTACAGCAAATTAGTCAATTCGTGGCGCTCTATCACCAATATCCCGCACGTTTCGATGCTGAAGGCAAAAACGGGGAACATCTGTATCAAAGCTGGTTAGAAGTCGTCACTCGAGATAAAGGCATTAAAACCTTACTGGGTGTCGATCTACTGCCCTACTTTGCCAAGTTACCGACCTCGCTTGAAGAGATGCTCAAACACTGTGAAACGCAGTGGGCGCCAATGTTACAGACAAAAGAAGGCGCTTATGCGTATACGCGGGCGGCGTTGCACTTACTCTCAGGTTGGGCAGGCTGGCAGTCTTGGCTAGATTGGCAAGCCAATCTTGACAATCAACATCTCGATATTCCCCACACCTTGGGGCTGACCACGATTGTTCTCGCTTGGAACTCGGTATTGTGGCAATGGCTAAAAGAACATGCCCCAGCGACGTTTGATTCCATAGCAACAAACATTGCCAATCAAGCTCGCTTGATTGATGAAGAGTATCAACAGGCTGAGCGTCAACTGGCCCCTTGGTGGGTATGGCAACGCGCATTGGAACTGAGTGTGCACCAGCCATGGATTACACAAGTACAAAACACCACCACGCCTACGGCCACTGCACGCCCGAGTCTGCAAGCCGTTTTTTGTATCGATGTGCGTTCAGAGCCGATGCGCCGAGCATTAGAGCAACAAGATCCGAGTATAGATACGCTTGGCTTCGCCGGTTTCTTTGGGTTGCCGATTGCCTACCACACGCATGACGACAGAATTTCACGCCCTCAATTGCCGGGCTTATTGGCGCCCAATTTAGTGGCACAGCAAACCAAAATGCAACCGGAGCGTTGGCTGCGCCTGACACAATTAGGCTGGCAAAATAGCTTAGAAAAACCGTCCTCTAACTTAGGGATGATTGAAGCGGGAGGTTTATTAAAGCTCGTTAGCTTATTTAAACGAGTGATTTTGCAGCAAGGCAGCACTAACCCGATCAATCGCGACGCCCATCACAATGATTATTGGCAATTAAAACGTCATGATGTCCCCCTGACCGATGATGAAAAAGCTGAGCTCGGTGCGGGCATCCTTAAAGCGATGGGCGTGAGCGAGCGTTTAGCCCCAGTCTTTCTGCTCACTGGCCACGGTAGTGAAACCTGCAACAACCATACGGCGTCAGGTTTAGATTGCGGCGCCTGCGGTGGGCAAACAGGGGAAGTGAACGTTAAAGTCTTGGCACAACTGCTCAATGAAGCCAATGTCCGAGCGAACATGCCGAAATATGGCGTGACCGTTCCACAAGACACGGTGTTCTACGCAGCCATGCATAACACCACCACCGATGATATCGACGTGTATGATGCGCCATTCGCCCCATGGATGAACTGGTTAGTCAGCGCAAGCGAACAAGCACGCAACGCACGTATCGAGCAATTTGATCATGGGGACACCCCAACGCCGCATCAGGTAAAACGCTTCTTTAAACAAAGAGCAACCAACTGGGCACAAATGCGTCCTGAATGGGGCCTGTGTAACAATGCCGGTGTTTTTATCGCCCCACGTGCACTGACCAAGCACATTGATTTACAAGGGCGAGCTTTTTTACATGAATACGATGTCGCGCAAGATCCACAATTTGCCCAACTCGAGAAAATCATGACCGCCCCCTTACTGGTCACCAACTGGATCAACATGCAATATTACGCCTCTGTCGCCGTTCCAGATAAATACAGCAGTGGTAACAAGTTGCTGCACAACATTGTCGGTGGTCACATTGGTGTTTTTGAAGGCAATGGGGGGGACTTACGCATTGGTTTGTCCACACAGTCGGTGCATGATGGGCAGCAGTATCGTCACCAACCTGTGCGCTTAAGCGCCTTCATTCAAGCCCCGAAAGAGGCCATCGACCACATTCTGGCGCGTCATCAAGATGTCGCATCGCTGGTCGACAACCAATGGTTATTTATCTATCACATTGATGATAACCATCAAGTATGGAAGCGCCACCGCGATGGCTGGCTTGCTCAATCACATTGAATAACGGAGAGTGTTCGTTGAAAACGCTTCAATTAAGCGCGCAAGCTCAAGACTTAGATATTGCCGCACATTTATTACAACAAGGGAAATTAGTCGCCTTGCCGACAGAAACGGTCTACGGTCTGGCAGCGGATGCCACGCAGCCAGAGGCCGTGTCACGCATTTTTGCGGCGAAAGGACGCCCTGCCAACCACCCTTTAATCGTGCATATTGGTCGTATTGAGCAATTATCGGATTGGGCAAAAGACATTCCACCACAAGCGATGGACTTGGCCAAAGCCTGTTGGCCAGGTCCGGTGACTTTGCTCCTCTCTAAAGCCGATCATGTCTCCCCGGTCGTGACGGGAGGACTCAATACCATTGCGATACGCATGCCAGCACACCCGGTGATGTTGGCGATTCTTAAGCAGCATCGGTTAGCGGTGGCCGCGCCATCTGCCAATCCCTATAAACAGTTAAGCCCAACCAATGCCCAACAAGTCTGCTCAGGTTTAGATGGGAAAATCGATGCCATCGTTGATGGCGGGGACTGTTTATTTGGCCTAGAATCGACGATTCTTGATATGACATCCACTCAGCCAAACGTGCTGCGCGCAGGCCCTGTCACCGCCCAAGAACTGGGCAAAATCCTAGGCACCGAGGTGCATTACCCTCAGCACCATAATGTTGCCGTGCCGGGGAATGTGGGGAGTCACTATCAGCCCAAAACGATATTGCGTTTGATTAATGACCTGCCACAAGCGCTCGCGCTGGCCGATCCTCAAGCCCAATATGCCGTCTTGCATCATTCCAAATTGGACGCCTACCCTCATGGTACGCACGCGATCACTATGCCCGATGAGCCCGTGGCTTATGGCCAATGTTTGTATCGGGTATTAGCACAAGCAGACGAACTCAAACCTGATGAGATTTGGTTAGAACGCCCCCCTCAAGGCGAAATGTGGAATGCCGTCAACGATCGCTTAAGCCGCGCTGCCCTTCCAGAATAAACTCTGAATAACACAACAAAAAAAAGCCCCTTTAGGGGCTTTTTTAACAAAAGAGACAGAGATTTTATCGAATCAAGCCACCGTTACGACTGACGATTTTTCCAGACCGTCTGAACATTACAGAACTCATAGAGCCCAAAGTCAGACAACTCACGTCCGTAACCACTTTTCTTCACTCCACCAAATGTCACGCGAGGGTCGCTGCCACAATACCCATTGATGAAGACTCCGCCACATTCAAGTTGCGCCGCCATGTGTTGAGCGCGATTTTCATCACCACTATAAATGGTGGCACACAAACCAAAATCACTATCATTGGCTAAGCGACACGCGTGTTCAGCATCGTTTGCCACACTGATTGCCGCGACCGGACCAAACATTTCTTCTCGAAAAGCCGTCATCTCCGGTGTGACATCCGCCAGTACAGTCGGCTGATAGTAATTCCCCGAGCCATCCATCTTATCGCCACCGAGCAATAAAGTTGCCCCTTGCTGTATGGTTCGCTGGACTTGATCGTGCAATTCATCACGTAAGTCAAATCGAGCCATCGGCCCAATGTAGTTCTCATCTTTGCGCGGATCGCCGATGGTCAACGCTTTTACTGCCGCCACAAATTTTTGCGTAAACTCTTCCGCAACTGACGCTTCCACGATAAAACGTTTTGCCGCCGCACAAACCTGGCCATTGTTTTGATATCGCCCGGCGACCGCCGCTTTGACGGCTTCATCCATATTGGCATCGGCTAAAACAATAAAGGGATCTGAGCCACCTAATTCTAATATGGATTTCTTCAATGCCGCGCCAGCTTGAGAGCCAATGGTTTTGCCTGCGCCGACACTGCCGGTAAAGGCAACACCCGCCACACGATCATCTGCGATAACGTCGCTGACCCTATCGTTGGTGGCGTGAATCAAAGAAAACACGCCCTGTGGCAAGCCTGTAGAATTAAGAATGCGCTCAATCATGTACGCACAGCCCATGATATTGGGCGCGTGTTTGAGGATATAAGTATTGCCTGACAACATCATAGGCACGGCACCACGCATCACCTGCCATAAAGGAAAGTTCCACGGCATAATACCCAACAACACACCGAGCGGACGAAACTCTTGAACCGCCTGCTGATTTTCCACCAGCGTCGGTCGAGTTGCCAACATATCCGGGCCGTGCGTCGCATACCAATCACACAAGTTTGCGCTTTTCGTCACTTCACCACGCGCCTGACCGATAGGTTTGCCCATTTCCAGAGTCATCATCTGCGCCAATTCTTCACTGTTCTCTCGCAGGGCTTGCCCTATTGCGACCAGTGCATCCACTCTGTCTGCGACTGAGGTATTTTTCCACTGCTGAGACGCTTCAAAACTTTGCTGCACAACACGCTCAACCTGTTCTTTGGAGTCAAACGGGTAGCTCGCGATTGCCTCACCGCTAATCGGAGAGATCGTTTTGGATTCATTTGACGTTGCAGTAATCATAATGGATTGTCCTTTTGACTGATGAATGTCATGTCACTTGGTCTTGTTTCATGGAGGCGCGACATCTCATGACATCGCTACCATCGCATTACGCAACCAGCATAACCAAAAATTGCACTGCAATACAATGTCTCACCCAAAATCGTACGACCTTGTCACTGTCGTCACTTTTTCACATTACGACAAAGTACTCAAAACAACACTCAAAGGACAGTTTTTATACGTAATCGCTAAAGTAGGACGTCATAGTAAAGTCACGGGAAATTAACATTCTCGTGACGTTGTTATTCCGGATCCCATATAGTATCGCCTCACCTTTATGCATTTAATTCAAATAGCTTTTAGCAAGGGCTTTCGCGTAATAGGTTAAACCATCCAAAAATAACAATGATGTGGTTTTTGATTATATAAATAAGGCGAACAGAATGGCGACCCAATGTGATCATAAAAACCAACTTGTACGACAACATCGTACGATTTGGGACAAACTAAGTGGTGTTAAAGAAGTTTACATCTGCAAAAAGTGCGAAAAACTGATTAAGTTAAAAGAAACTAAGCGCATGCCATAGATAGCGCGGTTCTCATCACAAAGAAATGTCTTCTTTACCCACTGATAATACCTTCGCTGGCAGCCGTCAGCGTTTTATCTCCTTCGCCCCGTTTTCTGGAGATAATGTCTACCCCTTCAATCAGGCTTGATACTTACACGAGCACTCAGCTCTCTGTCCAATATCATGTCATGAGAACACACTGCACCTTGGATTATATTTGGGAACTGGTATCCTTAGCCTATATTTTATAGCGGGTATGATGACATGATTGAGAACGATAGCCTGATTGAAACATTAGATGAGCTTGAAGCCTTTCTTATTCAAATTGAAAGTGGTGGTTTGGGGTTAAATAATGCGGCGGGTGTTGCACTCGCGACACATAATGCGACGGGCAAACCTTTTGTCGCCGTGCTGGATGACCAGCATCAATTGCTGCTGGGTCGTTGGGTAACCAAAGACGTTGCCGAAGCAGGCGCCGATATGGTGAGAAATGGCCCAAGCAAGCGCCACTAGGCAAGACACTTAAATGACAAAGCGCACAGAGTTGTGCGCTTTTATGTTAGTAGATGCAAACTTAAGCGTCCGCCCAAATTTCTTTGGCAATCTGATTAATTAAACCTATTTTTTTCCATTGATCCTCATTGGAAACTTTATTGCCTTCACACGTCGAGGCAAAACCGCACTGTGGACTTAAACACAAGTTCTCTAGCGGAATGTATTCTGCCGCTTCTTGAATACGTGCTTTAATTTTTGCACTATCTTCCAACTCAGCAAACTTCGATGTCACCAATCCAAGTACCACACAGCTATCTTGATGATGCCAATGACGCAATGGCGAGAAATCGCCAGCACGCTCATTATCGTATTCTAAAAAATAGCCATCAAAATGGGTCGAAAATAGCGCTTCAGCAACCGGTTCATACCCCCCAGAAAACAGCCAAGAAGACGCATGATTACCTCGGCAAACATGAGTAGTAATCGCTAAGTCTTCTGGTGCACCTTGCAAAGACTCATTTAATACCTTGGCACAAATATGCGCTATTTCGTCCGCATCAATCCCATTTTCAGCCAAAGCTTGACGTCTCGATGCATCCGCTAAAAATGCCCAGTTGGTATCATCTAATTGCAAATAACGACAACCTAATGTGTAAAAAGCCTGAATTGTATCGCGATACGTCGCGGCAAGATCGCGATAAAAATCTTCAACGTTAGGGTAAATATTCTCCAGATTGGATGACCCATCGTTGGCAAGAATTTCTTGACGAATGATCATCGTCGGTGCCGGAATCGTCGCTTTAGCCACAACAGATTCATCATCGGCGACGAGCTCATGAAGAAATTGATAATGAGATAAAAACGGATGCTCAGGATTAAAAGAAATATGGTCGTTAACACGAATATTATATGACGGAGCCGCTTTCCCTTTAAAATTTTGGTTATAACCCGATTCCGGAACGTAGCCTTCGATACCATTTAAGTGTTCTAAAAAATCGATATGCCAGAAACCACGACGAAATTCACCATCAGTAACCACACTCAGCCCCGCCGCTCGCTGCTGCTCAACCAAGTCAGTAATAGCGTGATCTTCAATATCGGTAAGTTCGCTTGCCGAAATACGACCACCTTCAAAGTCACGGCGTGCTTGATGAAGGGTGTCAGGTCGTAAAAAGCTACCAACAATATCAGAGCGAAATGGAGCGCGAAGCGTCATAAGTAAGTCCTATTATTTCTACTAGTCGTATAAGACTTAGAGTAATAGATGTCTAGATGTCTTTTAACTTCATATTGTTCATAGTGATCATGAAATAAATTCATAACCACTATAAGCCACAACACAAGAAAGTGCTCCTTAGAGGAGCACTTCAATGACGCTCAATACGCCACGATGACTAGCGACAAATATCACTCAGAATGGTTGGCTCTCCAGTTCCTTGGACGACTAAACCAATATCAAAGGTCTGATTAGGCTGCATAGTTTGATTCCATGAAATCGGGGTCGCAGTATACACACCGCTGCCTGTCACATTCGCATTCCAACTGTTCGTCACCGTCGCTCCAGAGGCAAATTGCCAGCGAATCGCCCAATCACTCACAGGATACTTGCTTTCATTCGTGACGGTAATCGAGCCTTGGAACCCACCATTCCACGTATTCCCTTGCGTAAACACGCAGCTAAACGCACCACTGTCATCTCCCCCGGTGCCCGCATCTGCCGAGGTTCCCCAACTCCGCACAATGTCACGAACATAACGCCCTGATGCTGTTAAGTCGCTATCAGACCAATTTCCTGTCGGGCTAACACCGGGTTTAATAATCGAAGCCCCTTCATCTTTATCGCTGACAGCCCAATTCAGGTTGGTGATGTGATTGGTTCTCATGAAATCGACCCACTCATCGGTACTTTGCGCATCGACGCCGCCATCACCATTGGCGTTGACCGTTCCCCACTCGGTGACCATCAGCGGCACACCGTTATTTAAAGCAGTAATGGCTTTGTCACGAAAGTATTGGCGATGTGTGCCCGCATAAAAATGCAGGGTATACGCCACATTCACATCATTAATCGGATCACGAGAGGCCTCATCCACATCTTGCGACCAATTCGGCGTCCCCACTACGATCAAGTTATCCGGGTCAATGGCTCGAATGGCGGCGATGACTGCCTCAGCATACGGTTTAATCACCCCTGACCAACTCACTTGAAGCGGTTCGTTATAGATTTCATAAATCACATTGTTGGTCTGACCGTATTTTTGTGCCATTTGCGTGAAAAATTCGATAGCTTCTTGTTGATGATCTTCCGCATGATGAGAATGAAAGTCGATAATCACGTACATGTCATTGGCAATCGCGGCATCAATCACTTTTTCAATGCGTTGCACATTCCCTGTAGGATCTTCAATATAGGATCCATCATTATCGACCCCGAGAGCCACACGAACAATCGAGCTTTTCCAGTCGTCTTTTAACCACTTAACTACCTTTGCGTTATACATTTTCTCTTGTTTCCAGCCGGTGTTGCTCCAGAAAAAACTGTTACCGGAGAAGCTTTTCACATCACCGCCACTCAAAATTTGACTGCCATTGGTGGTTAGTGCGGGAACCGCTGCAAAAGCACTGCCACACGCCATGGTTATCGCGAGAGTTAGTGCTTTGATTGTTATTACCTTAGCCACGTTCATCTTGTCACCTCTATATCCATAATTTGGGTTGATTCTTCTGTAACTGCGTGAAAAACAGCGCAGCGCTACCCGCTGGTTCAAGTAATACGCTGCCCTAAAAAGGTTAGATGAATACATCAGGCACTTGATGAGTGTAAAAAGAGACTGGAACCAATGTGTAATTTTAGAAATTACTGGGTAAGAGAGTGCGAGCTAGATATAACTTTGGTTAAAACGCACTCATTGATATAAGAAATACGCACTAAACTTGATAAAAATGCTCTACGTTGTCATCAGTAAGTCACAACGTTCCCGGCGCCGTTATCGCATACGATGAACGAGCTTTCAACGACGCCAATCACGTTGCCACCCACTCAATCTTGGAAGCGGAATGCACAACGTGATGTTTTTGTTTATTCAACTCCGTCTGATTCTTCTAGCCAGCGATATAAAGTGCGACGAGTAATTCCTAGGATTTCGGCCGCTTGTGCTTTATTCCCTTGAGTTTGCTCCAACACATAATCCACATAGTCTTTCTGAATCGTGAGTAATTTCGGTAAAGCATCGCTATTTAACGACGCGAACAACCCGGTGGTATTCACTTTCACTGAGCTACGAATACGCTCGGGTAAATGTTCAGGCAGGATTTCATCACCTTCACAAAAAATAGCCGCGCGCTCCATCGCATTTTGCAATTCACGCACATTACCAGGAAAGGAATAATTCAATAACTGCTGCCATGTGGCATGACTTAACTGCAGTGCATTGGTTTTACCGGATTGCTGCTGACGACCTAAAAATTGCCGAGCCAATAAGGCGATATCATATCCTCGCTCTCGCAGAGGAGGAACTTGCAACGTAAACGTTTCTAAGCGAAAGAACAGATCCTCGCGAAACTCACCTTGCTGTACGCGAGTTTCAAGATCGCGATGAGTCGCGGTAACGATACGCACATCGACGGCAATCTCTTTATCACTGCCGACCGGACGAATCGTCCCTTCTTGTAAAACGCGCAATAATTTGGCTTGCAGAGCATGAGGCATTTCACCAATCTCATCCAGAAGCAGCGTTCCGCCTTCCGCTTCGCGAAGCAGCCCTTGCCGCGCTTTATTGGCGCCCGTATAAGCACCCGCCGCATGGCCAAAAAACTCACTTTCTAATAATTCTCCGGGAATACCGGCACAGTTTACGGCTAAAAAAGGACCTTGCCGACGCTCACTTTGCTGATGAACAGCACGAGCCACCAGCTCTTTACCTGTGCCACTTTCTCCCAATATCAAAACAGGACTGTCCGCTCGCGCAACCTGTCGGATATTTTTAAACAGATGCTGCATGGTGGCACTTTCACCGAGCATACCAAAAAACTGACTGCCTTCTGTTTTGCGTTTTAACTGACGGTGTTCGAGCAAACGTTGTACCGTCAGTAAGCAATGATCCATGTCGAAAGGCTTAGTTAAAAATTCATCCGCCCCTTGTTTCAATGCTTCAATGGCTTGCTGTACGCTGCCGAAGGCGGTGATTAACAGTATCGCGGGCGTATTATCGATGGCTTTAATCTCTGGCACCAATGTCATGCCATTGCGTCCCGGCAAACGTAGATCCGAAATCACCAAATCAAACGTGTCTTCAACCAGCCGTTCAGACGCGGCCTCGGCCGACTCCACCGCCGTCACGGCATAACCTTCACCCTCCAGTTCTTCATAGAGTAATTCAGCAAGGTCGCGGTCATCTTCAACCAATAATATATTCATGAGGGAACCTCCTCTGGAAGCACTAAGGATACGCGTAGACCACCTTGTTCACTTGGTAACAACACCACCTGCCCGCCATGGTCATGGACTACGTTTTGCACAATGGCCAAGCCTAATCCAGTGCCTTCTCCTTTCGGTTTTGTCGTAAAAAAGGGCTCTAATAATTGTGCGGCTTGTAACTCACCATCAATGCCATCACCATCATCCCAAATATCTAACGTCCACTGCTTTTCCACTGGCTGCAGGCGCGCGGTGATCCCAACGTGATGATGAGCGGCTTGCACCGCATTGCGCAGCACATTCACCAATGCCAATTCAAAGCGAGCACGGTCTACGCACACTTGAAATGAGTCTGGAATATCAATGGTATAGTCCGGTAACTCACCCTGTTGCTCATACCCGACGGACTCTAAAGCATGATCAATTAACGAACGTAACTCTACCGTCTGCCATTGCATGCCACTGCGAGAGAAGTCGAGCAGCTGCCGAACAATCCGAGTTAATCGTCCAACTTGCCCCCGGATTGCGGTCAGTTCACGCGCCGATTTTTCATCATGATTCGACTTGGCAATGCGTCTGGCTCGTCCATCAATCACGTTCAAGGGGGCGCCTAATTCATGCGCAATACCACTGACTAGTCGGCCTAGCGCCGCCATACGCTCTTGTCGCTCAAGGCGTCGATTAAGGGCGATTTCATGTGCTTGGTGTGCCTCAATCGCGGCCTGCGCCGCTTCTATGTCATCAAGCATCTGGTTCAAAGCCTCACCAATTGCGGCCAGCTCTGTCGCGCCTTTGACTTGCGCGCGTGATTTCAATTGGCCACGACCGACTTCCCCCATCACTTGCGTTAATTGCGCCATTTGACGTCCCGCGGCTTGTCGGTAGCCGAGCAAGACAATGATCAAGGTGAGTAACCCAACCAGCCCCCAACTTCCCCACGCCCAATACGCGAGCCTATCGACTGACGTGGAAAAATCACTGGCGCGTCGCGTGACTTCTATCATTATCGGTAACTGCGCCCCGCCATCATTGACGGGCACAAAGTGCGAGTAAACCCGACGGCCTGCCTGATGCTGATAGGCATCGCCATCTTCCCCACCTTTCAGCATTTTTTTCGCTAAAGGGTTATCATCCTGATCGTGACGGGCGATACCCGCGGCCGCAATGCGCTCGCCTTTTTTATTGTATACCGATGCTCCGTACACTTGGCCTATCGAGAACACCGCGTTCAGCGTTCGCTGCACGGTTGCCAAATCGCCTTTATCGATCGCCTCACCGATCGGGACACGAATCGCACGAGCAATGAGCTTGATATCGTCTTTTAACTTACGAGTTTGTTGCTCAGCCATGTAATACGTCCCAATACCGATGGATACCCCAGAGAGCGCCCAAAGCGGTAAAAAAACCAGTATTAACATGCGCGTCGCTAACGTCAGTCGCCTACGTTTTTTCACGTCACCTCCGAGAGCCATGCCAACTGTGTAAATATGTCACACTGCCTAGAATTTTAGTGTGACAGAAAGAAACACTACGACTGTCTAGCGGATGTAAAAATTTAAGGGAGTCTGAAATTTATTCATTAATATTAATAACTTAAGTTAAATTCAAAAACTTGGCATAGTTATCGCAATACTAGAAACGTATTTAAAAATGATGAGAAAGGAGCAACACTATGCGTCAATTCACTTTAATCGCACTCGTTGCAGCACTCGGTGCCGGCGTAACGACATCAGCCATGGCTGACACACAAAAGAACGCCCAACCGCAGGCTCAAGCTCAAACTCAGCAAGTCGATGTGTCAGATAAACAATTGTCGAAATTTATAGAAGCCCAACAATCTGTGAATGATATTCGTCAAAACGCAATTGCTAAACTCAGCAAAACAGAAGAAAAAGACGCGATGCAGAAAATTCAGCAGCAAGCGAATCAGCACATGGTCGAATCCGTCAAAGAAAACGGCCTGTCTGTGCAAGACTACAATACCATTGCGCGTGCCTTGCAATCGGATAAATCACTGCGTCAACGTATGATGCAAATGCAGCAAGGCTAATTGGCCACATCTGACCCACTTAGTCACCAGCGACATCCCGTCTTCAATCAGGCGGGATGGCATTACGGTGTGCATACCAACATCAATATGGAGCTTATACTATGCGCAAATTTGTCCTGATCACTCTTTTTTCCGTACTCAGCGCGGGCACCTCTGTCACCGCCATGGCCGCGCATTCACAACCCGCTCCTCAAGCGCAACAAAAAGCGCAGCACGCTCCTATCTCCGATGATATGTTGAGTCAGTTTGCCGACGCGCAACAATCTGTGCAAAAAATCAGCCAAAGTGCGATTAAAAAGCTTGGGCAAACCCAGGATAAAGACGTGGCAGAAGACATTCGTCAAAAAGCGAATGAAGAAATGGTCAATGCGGTTAAAGACACAGGCTTATCTGTCAAAGATTTCAATGGCATTGCTCGTGCCCTGCAATCCGATCAACAACTGCGTCAACGTCTTAGCAAAATTCAACAAACCAGTTAAATTCAACCAAACTCAGACGTAACCATGCCCACGTGATGTATCACGTGGGCATGGTTTTATGCGTGGAAAATTATGCCGATTCGAGCAAGGCTTGACCGAGATATTGCCCCTTTTCAATGCCAGGAAGTGTAAAGAAATACCCACCACCAAACGGACGAATGTACTCCTCCAAGGGTTCACCATCTAGGCGATGTTGGGTATCAATAAACCCTTTTTGTAGATCCGCTTGATAGGCAATGAACAATAACCCGACGTCTAACTGCCCTGAAGGACTGGTGCTATAAGAATAGCTATACCCTCTTCTTAACAATAAAAATTCCGGAAAGCCTGCTGTTCTAGGATTGGCTAAGCGCATATGGGCATCTAACGGAATACGTTTGCCATGAGGATCCGCGGCATAATCCGGATCGTCATGTTCGTGCGCTTTTCCTAATGGCGCGCCACTGTCACGTTCACGCCCGAAAATGGTTTGTTGCTCTTGCAATGGCGTACGGTCCCAATGCTCGACAAAAAATCGAATCAATCGGATCGCTTGATAGGTTCCTCCCACCGCCCAGTCAGGCTCTTGCCCACGGTTGACCCACAACATCTTATTGAGTGTTTGGGTATCCTCACCGCTTGGGTTGACCGTACCGTCTTTAAATCCCAATAAATTGATCGGCGTGCGCTGCCCCACCGATGCTGCAGCGTGTGAGGAAATAAAGCCGTCTCGGCGCCAACGCACCGCTAAATAGGCGGGCGTGTGCTTGATAATATCGCGCAGCGCATGCATGGTGGTATCCGCACTGTTCGCGCAAATCTGCAACATGAGATCGCCATGACACCAATGAGAGTCCAACCCATCATTAGAGAACGCCTGCATTTTTTGTAAATGGACCGGTTTGAGGTGACTTAAACCAAAACGCTCATCAAACAATGATGCACCGACAGACACTGTGATCGTTAAATTATCGGGATGAATGGTCGGCCCTAGAATCCCAGAATCGAGTGGCGGGTACTGCGGATTACGCTCAGGGACGGCACCGCCCTGCGTTAAAAATTCGCACCGTTCCGTCAACGTCTTAAAGAGATCGCTTAAATCGGTGAGGTTTAGTGCCAAGACATCAAACGCCACTAACGCCACATTCGCTTGCTGTGGCGTCGTAATGCCACTTTGATGTTCTCCATAGAAAGGCTGTTTGTGCCACTCACTGGTAAATTTTTTGGCCTCGTCCATCATGGTCTGGTGTTCGTTCGACATCGCCGCAGCAGCTTGCGTTGAACCAGAATACATCAGCGCGCCACCCGCTGCGCCCAGCATGCCTTTCAATAATTGACGGCGGCTGGACTGAGTATCAGAACTAGAGGGTTTCTCTTTTTCCTTTTTACTTAAGAAATGAAAAGGGCAACTCATGACCGATTCTCCTGCTGTAATCGCTTAACCCATTGCATGATCTGGTGTTGCAGCGCAAGACGCGCCTTTGCAGTGTGATGCTGACGCCAATGTTCTAAATCAGAAGACAACTTCTGCGCCTGAGCGGCGTCCAATTTTTGGCTTAATGGCATGACAATATCGATCCATTTCGCGACATTCGTATAGACACCGGACCATTGTGTTTGCGGCGATAACGGTTGAGATAACACACGAATGATCTGTGAGTTTAATTGAGCGAGACTCAGAGTGTGGTTGCGCACCGTCTTTTGCCAACGGGCGACTTGCTCTGTTAACTGTGGTAAGTCGAGCGGAGCCAAATAGTCCGGCGGAGCCTCTTGACCATAGGCTGGAATCAACGAGCGAAGGCTGTAGTAAGCAGATTGCATGTCTGGTGGAACGGCTGTACCACCTTGCTGCAGCCAAGCGTGTAATTGGCGCGTTTTAACAATCATATAAAACTTGTATTCTGCCGCGATCGCGACTAAATCTTGTGGCTTTATCTGATAATCATGGGCACCAGACACCGTTAACGAACCATGGGGATTGGTCAGTAGCCCACAGGTAGTCTGGTATTCGCCAGGCTCAAGATTCACCGTCATTTTTTGATAGAAACCGGGGGCAATATTTTCCCGCTCGGCGACCACCATCACCCCATTTAAAATTTCCCATTCCAGAGCCCGCATACTGTTATTTTTTATAATAAACTGCGTCTTACCCGCCGCAACATGCAACGCCATTGGCTCACATTGTTTGTCGGTCACAGACACATGAATTTTAGGCACTGCTTGCGCGTATGACATCAGACTGGTCAGTGCCATCATTGCGCCTATCAGTAATTGTTTTTTCATTTGCTGCCTCAAGAAATGAAACCACCGCTGAATCTATTTGATTAAGCGCTGGTTCCATCGATCAATTGACTTAATGCTCAGCGCTTCAGTTCAATCCAAACATGCCACGCATTTGCGAAAGCTCTTCTGCCAACACGGTGATCGGACCTTGTAACGCTTTGCGGTCACGGGTGGATAATGCTTCATAAGATTCGAATCCATCCCCTTGACGGTATTTGGCCAAAATGGCATCGACACGTTGAAAGTTATGATCGACCTTCGCTAAAAATTGGGCATGATTGGCTTTTAAAGGTTGGCGAAGCAGATCAACGATTTTTTTCGCGCCATCAATGTTGGCTTGAAAATCCCATAAATCGGTATGACTATAACGGTCTTCCTCACCGCTAATTTTCGTTGCAGCAACTTCTTCAATCAGCGCGGCAGCCCCATCAACAACATTACTTGGTGGAAACGCAAGCTTGGTTAAACGACTTTCAAGCTCTTGAGTATCACTCAGTAACTGCTTGGCAAACTGATCCATACCTTGAGTGGAGTTTTTGGCCCACAATGCATATTCAATGCGGTGAAACCCTGAAAACTTAGGATCCTTGACCCCTTGCTCATAGTCATCTTCGCGAGCATCCATACTGGCATCGAGATCCGCGAACAATTCAGCAACGGGCTCAATACGTTCATAATGAATACGAGCGGGCGCATACAGAGACTTGGCTTTTTCCACATCGCCATTTTCGACCGCTTGAGTAAACGCACGCGTATCTTGGACGAGGTCATGGACTTCATCAATCACGTATAACTTGTATTCGGTCATCGGCTCAACTAGTGCGGTCGAATCGGTGGCCGCATTCGCTTGTACTGCAAAAGCTGCGACTAAAGTGGAAAGCATAAGACGCTTAAAAGGGAGTATCATAATTAACATTCCTAGTATTATCATTGATGAGATGGATAAACCCGTTTAGTGGCCAGTGCTCTGACACTGAATGCAACTAATGCGGGAATTAAATACAGGCAGTACACAAAGACTTCACTGTCAGTGGGTGCCTCTTGGTATCCCAATAGACCTTGGAGTACCGTGCCAAATAGGCTGTGAGTAGAGATTATGGTGCCGAAGTGATAAGCAATATCTTGGTACTCGTTCCACAGCCCAGCTTCATGAAATGCCCGAATGGCGCCTGCGGCGAGCCCTGCTGCAACGAATAAAATAAAGACCGCAGTCCAACGAAAGAATGCCGCAAGCGGTAAACGGATCCCCCCAAAGTAGAGAACAAAGCCAACGATCACCGCTGTGACCACACCAGTAACCGCGCCTAACGGTGCCATCACTCCCACATCTTGAGAAAAGGCGGCAATTAAGAAAAAAACGGATTCTAATCCTTCACGCGCTACCGCGAGAAAAACCATGAAAACTAAGGCTTTCGCTTGTCCATTTTGCTGGCCAATCGCCCCATCCAACGCGGTCTGTATGTCTTTACCAATGTGCTTGCTCGCGTTTTGCATCCAAAACATCATGTAGGTCAACATGACCACAGCGACCACAGCGACGATACCTTCAAACAATTCTTGTTGCTGCTGGGGAAATTCCCCCGTGGTATGTTCAATAAACAATCCCAGACCAAAACATGCGATTGCAGCACTAAAAACGCCAAGCCAAACGGCTTTCATCCATTGTTGTTGACCCGTTTTTTTTAGATAGCTGGCGATCAATACCACGATCAATGCGGCTTCTAACCCTTCTCGCAGCATGATTAAAAAAGGAACAAAAAACATAAACCTTAACACCAATAATAATGATAACAATTCTCATTATAAAGTTGTTTCTAAATGTGTCAAGTGTTATATCGTCAATGTCAGTCGAGGATCTCAAACCTGACATCAATCACGCTGAGTCAGTCACCCCCGATGATAAAACCCAATGTCATCGACCCAAATAGTAGTATGAGAGTCTAAGTAGGAAAGTCAGGTAGGATTCCCAGAGGAATGTTGGCACTGTGGTCTCAATATTTTCCGCAATAACACGAACATTCAGACTTTGAGCATAGCAAGACTGTGGCATCCTGAGAAATATGGCGCACTCATCCCATATCCAATTTGATAATAGTCGGTTGAAAGTCCGCCAATAGATTCAATCCCGAATGCCCCGAACCAAAACCGTCTATGGCCGTCAAGCCCCCCATATATTGAGAGTACTTTGTGTCATTCAAACGAGACCCCGCTTAGGAGAAATAGGCTAGGCGCGTACGGAAGTGTTGGTGCGCGGCATCAGACAGATCACAGCCTAAATAACGCCGCTGAAGATGATGAGCTGCCACGAGGGTCGACCCTGAACCAAAAAATGGATCCACCACCAGCTCATTGGCACGACTGCTTTGAGCAATCAATACCTCAAGTAATGCAACAGGTTTTTCCGTAGGATATCCGCGGTAAACACGCTTAAACGTCAGAATATCTGGGATGCTTAAGTCGTGTAACTTGCGTTTCCCTTTTTCAAAAAACAAAATGTATTCGTGCCGTGCGCGATAGTGATAGCCCATACCGATAGTCACTTTGTCCCAAATAATCGGCTTCCAAAATTTAAAGCCGACTTGCTCAGCAATGGGTTTGATCGCAAACATGGTTTCTTGATCGCAAAATAAATAGAAATGCGCATTGGGCTTTAACACCCGATAGACTTGTATGAGCAACGCTTCAAAGCGATGATTGGGGAAAATATCAAACCATTGATTACTTGACGATTGACTGACTTTTAGGCGAGTGGTTGTGCCGATTTTACGATGCTTTTCTAGCGATTCATAAGGGGGATCGGTGATCATCAGATCCACGCTCCCCGTCTCCAATGACATTAACCATTGCACCGCATCTTGTTTGAACAATTGCATTAATGACTACTCATCAGGATGATATTTCAGTGGCTTAACGACAGAATCCAGCCCCTCAACTTTGAGCGCTAAGCAGAGCTGCATAAGTTCGCCTAACTCTCCTTGAGGAAATTCACTTTTATTAGCAAACCACAGTAAATACGCTTCGGGTAAGTCGATCAAATACCATCCAGCGTATTTACCGAATGGCATTTTCATACGAGCCAACTTGATAATGTTCTCTTTTTCTAACATGCCAACTTACTCATGCACATAGTCATTGACCCATTCCAAAATATCAATCAAATCATGATCCGACATGGCCAATAAGCGGTCACCGACATAGCATTCAATAAAGCACTGATTCGGTTGCGGCGCGGTTTGTGGATTACCCAGCCAAATGCCCTTAGCCTTGGCAAGTTTATCACGCAGGATTAAGGCTTTCTCGTAGTTTATGGGTAAGTACCAATGGAACATATTAGCCTGAGGCTGCTGTGGGTTCAGAGTAAAATCGGGGTAATCGTGAAAGATTTGATACACCTGCTGAGTCCGCTCAAACAGCGCCCCCATGCGGGCAAGGCGCTCATCAAATTGCATCGCCGCCGATACAATATACGGAGTACGATGGTAGACATTCCCGCCTTGGCGACGCATCCAGACTCTGGCTTGTTCGATCAATGCGTCATCGCCGAGCAATAGCGAACCGCCTAACCCATTCACGCCTTTATATAATGACACGTAAGCTGAAGAAAACCCCGTCGCAATCTGCGCATAGGAACGTTCATAGTAAGCGGCGCTCTCCCATAACCGTGCACCATCCATATGGAGGTGAATATTCTGCTCCTGACAGTAAGACTTAATCGCCTCAAGGTCTTCCCATGACGGAAGCTGCCCGCCTAATTCGCGCATTGGTAATTCGTAAACCGCGGCGGCAATCTCATCTGGCCACGCTTTTAAATCATCGACAGACCAAGGACGATACGCATTTCCGAGAGGTAGAACATGAAAACGTTGTTGCTGCTGATAGCCTTGAGCTTCATGACGCATGATATGACAAGTCTCATGCATTGCCACATTAAAACAACGGCGCTGTTGGCAGGCTAACTGTAGGGCGGTCGGCTGAGTCATGGTTCCCGAGATCACAAAAAGCGCCGAATCAAACCCTAACAACTGAGCAATTTTTTGCTCAAATGCTTGAATGGTTTCACCTTCACCATAGGTATCATGCGCAACATCATGCTCGGCACACCAAGTTGCCATCGCCGCGAATAGCTCAGCAGGTGTGGACTCTCGATTACCAGAAAGAAAGGTGTGGCACTGTTCACGTAAACTCGTCGCCATTGTTTTACTCCACTATTTTCATTTTTCTTTGCCATTATGCTACTTACCATAACCTCAGTAACATGATAAATCTAATCAAATTTATCGGTATCATTTCGCAATCAGTATTGCGCAGCGAAGCACTGTGGTGAGGAAAATACATCATATCCATAGCCGTGAGTATTATTGATTGCTACTATACGCGCCCAAACTTGACTCAATGACTCAAGTATTGGTTTTTCCCTAAGTCACTTTATGGGACGGTTTTGTTTTTCCTTTGTAAGGCACAGAGTTTTCACATGCAGCAACCTCAACACACAACGTCGCTTGCGCGACAACTTTTTCAAATGACGTGGCCAATGATGTTTGGTGTTTTGTCGTTGATGAGTTTCCAACTAGTAGACAGTGCTTTTATTGGCCAACTGGGTGTTTTGCCTCTCGCCACTCAGGGCTTTACGATGCCCATCCAAATGATCATCATCGGGTTACAAGTGGGCTTAGGCATTGCCACAACCGCGGTGATATCCAAGGCGTTAGGCGCACGTAAAACACGCTATGCCAAGCAACTCGGCGGATTAGTGATCACCATGGGAAGCATTGGTGTCGCGATATTTTGCCTGCTGATTTACCTCATCCGTGAGCCCATTCTTGCACTACTGAGCGTCCCCGATAATATCAGCCCGATTATTGATACTTACTGGATATGGTGGCTAGCAAGTGCTTGGGTCGGCGCCGTACTGTATTTCCTCTATAGTCTTTGCCGAGCCAATGGTAACACCATGCTGCCCGGAACAATGATGATGGTGACCAGCTTACTCAACCTCGCTCTTGATCCTTTGTTTATTTTTACGTTTGACATGGGATTAAATGGCGCAGCCTTTGCTACGTGTGCGGCCTTCGGCATCGGCATATTGATTGTTGCACCGAAAGTGTCACTGCGTCACTGGATGGTATTTGACTGGCACGATATTAATATCAAACACAGTCTTGTCGATATTGCTCATATTATGGGACCCGCGATGATGAGCCAATTACTGCCACCGCTGTCATCGATGCTGGCCACCAAACTCTTGGCCACCTTCGGCACGGAAGCGGTCGCAGCTTGGGCGGTCGGCTCACGTTTTGAGTTTTTCTCAATTGTTGGCGTATTAGCACTCACCATGTCGATGCCGCCAATGGTAGGCAGATTACTGGGCGCGAAAAACACCGCTGAGATCCGCTCATTAGTTTCCATCGCCGTTAAATTTATCTTCATTTTTCAGTTGGTCATTGCAGTTATTGCTTGGCTATTGGCCACACCACTCGCCCGTCTGATGACGAGTGAATCGAATGTTCAACACATTCTCAATTGGCACCTAACCATCGTGCCATTTAGCTTAGGCTTGCTGGGTATCTGTATGTTGATGGTATCCGTTTCCAATGCGCTAGGGAAATCGTACGTCGCATTATTGATTTCTGCACTGCGTTTATTTGCCTGTTTTCTGCCCTGCTTATGGTTAGGATCGCAATGGGGAGGACTGCATGGTATTTTCTGGGGCGCGTTCGCGGGGAATATTTTGGCGGGGATCATTGCCTTTATCTTGTATGATCGCGCGTTAAGTCGAGTCGAAAAATCCATCACCTCATGATCTGTCAAGCTGTTCTGGTTTGAGAGACACCATGACGCATGTAGAGTGACAATCAATAAAAAGCACCTCCTATCGGAGGTGCTTTTACATTTGAGACATGGACGCGCCTCAATAACCACGAACAATCGAACTAGGCGTGACGGCGCGCTTCTACTGCCCCCGCCAATTGGCGCAATACCGCTTCGGTATCTTCCCAACCAATGCAACCATCGGTGATCGATTGCCCGTAAGTCAGCGTTTTGTTTGGCTCTAAATCTTGGCGCCCTTCCACTAAGTGCGATTCAATCATGACACCAAAAATGGCGTCCTCGCCTTGCGCGATCTGCGCCGACACATCTTCTGCCACCAAACATTGACGCTGGTATTGTTTTGAACTGTTCGCATGGCTGAAGTCAATCATAATTCGGCGTTCTAAACCGATCTCGTCCATTTTAGCTTTAACTTGTGCGACATCGTCAGCGCTATAATTCGGTGCTTTGCCACCACGTAAGATAATATGGCAGTCAGGGTTGCCATGCGTTCCCACAATGGCAGAGTGACCATACTTGGTTACAGACAAGAAATTGTGCGGCGCTCCAGCCGAGCGAATGGCATCCGCTGCGATCTTAATATTACCATCCGTCCCATTTTTAAATCCTACCGGGCAAGACAAACCAGAAGCCAACTCTCGATGCACTTGCGATTCCGTTGTCCGCGCTCCGATGGCGCCCCAACTGATCAAGTCCGCAACATATTGTGGGGTAATCATATCTAAAAATTCACTGGCGGTCGGAACTCCCATGTCCGTTAAATCCAACAGCAACTTACGACCGATGCGCAAGCCATCATTAATGGCGTACGTATCATTCATATATGGGTCATTAATCAGTCCTTTCCAGCCAACCGTTGTCCTCGGTTTCTCAAAATACACACGCATCACGATCTCAAGTTTATCGCCGAGCTCTTCACGCATCGCTTTCAAGCGCTCGGCATATTCCAGCGCAGCTTGGGGATCATGAATAGAACACGGCCCAACAATGACAAGTAGACGATCATCTTGTCCTTCTAAAATATTATGAATGGCTTCGCGAGCTTTAAACGTAGTCGAGGCGGCAATATCGGTTGCTGGACACTTCTCCAATACGGCAACAGGTGGTAATAATTCTTTGATCTCTTTTATTCTTACATCATCATTCTGATACATCGCGTCCATCATCCTATTTTATTCTAATACGTGTGCGGCTTTTAGAGGTTTTGAGCAGTCCGGCTCCTGCTTTACATGTAAGGTAACGACAATCAATCTATTTAGCAATCACTTTTTTAATTTAAACGCAACACAAAAACAAAAATAGAAAATCAAAAAAATGTAATTAAAATTTTACACCCGCTGCGACGACTGACTTACATGGCAAAGCCAACCTATTTTATTGATATTATTAAAAATAAAATCCCCTTATTACTGTATCACGCTCGAACGACACCGACTCGCTGGCGATCCACGCTCCAAGTTCGTTCGTGTGTAACGGATGACACGCTGAGATAAAACGTTGAACATCACACTTTTACCTTTATTTTATTCAACACAAAATGCAGAATTGCTTTTTCGCTTCTCATTATGTGTTTAAGACACGCGAGCCACGTTTAACGATTGCGTGCTCAGTATCTTACAACGAAGTTTTTTATACTCATTATCATTGCTAGTAATAAATGAAGGTGACACTTATGATGCGTTACGTCACGCAGTGGCTTAATAAAGACCCTGACCCGAAAAGTCGTGAAGAATTACAACGTTTGATCGACGAGAATATGACCACTGAACTTGAAGATCGCTTTTCTTCTCGTTTGCAATTTGGTACCGCCGGATTGCGAGGTAAAGTGGGCGCGGGTCCAAACCGCATGAATCGCTTGGTGATCCAAGAAACCGCAACCGGCCTTGGCAACTATCTGATTAACGAGGTGAAAGAAGCGAAGAAACGTGGTGTTGTGATTGGCTACGATGGGCGTCCAGATTCCAAGCAATTTGCGGAAGATACCGCGACTGTGTTAACCGCGCTGGGGATTCACGTTTACCTCACCCATGATGTTGCGGCTACCCCTATTGTTGCATTTGGCGTCAAACATTTGTCCGCAGCGGCCGCGGTCGTTGTGACCGCAAGTCATAACCCACCAGAATACAATGGCTTCAAGGTCTATTGGGAAAATGGCGCGCAAATCATTCCGCCGCATGATTCAGGCATTGCAGAACAGATCGACGACGCAGCCCAGCATCCTATTTGCACATTAGATTTATCGGAAGCAAAAGCCCTTGGTCTGCTGACCATGCTTGGCGACGAGTATTACAATACTTACCGTAAAACGGTCAATGCCAGCCCATTGCTGGATAACCACCAAAAGCCGCAAGACTTAGTCATTGCCTACACGGCCATGCACGGTGTGGGCGCTAATATGGCCGAAACCTTACTGGCCGATGCGGGATTTACCCAAGTGCACAGTGTGGCCGCGCAACGCGAACCTGACGGCACATTCCCAACCGTGAACTTCCCTAACCCGGAAGAAGCGGGAGCAATGGACCGCGTGATTGAACTTGCCAATTCGGTTAATGCGCACCTAGCGTGTGCCAACGACCCAGACGCGGATCGCTTTGCTGTCGCCGCGCGGAAAGCTGACGGTAGCTATCAAATGCTAACGGGAGACCAAGTCGGCACACTATTTGGTCATTACCTATTGTCTCGTGCAGAAACCCCAAGCAAAGCACTGGTTGGCAATACCATCGTATCGTCTAGTTTACTCGGCAAAATCGCACAAGCATGTGGCGCTGAGTATTATCAAACGTTGACGGGATTCAAATGGCTTACCAATGTGGCGATGGATAAACAAACCGATGAAAAACCGTTTGTGTTTGCCTATGAAGAAGCCCTAGGTTATACCATTGGTACCACCGTTTGGGATAAAGATGGCCTCTCAGCACTGGTTGGTTTTGCGCAATTGAGTGCCGAGCTACTGGCACAAGGTAAAACGGTATGGGACGCATTAGAAAGCATTTATCGTCAACATGGTCTATACGTCACAGCTCAGCAAAGCATTGCGTTAGATCCCAACGCTCCTGCGGTGGGCGATAAGCTGCGTGCCCAGCCACCGCAAGACATCGCAGGCCGCGATGTGCTCATGACGGATGATTTCAAATTGTGCGAGCGCCAATATGCAAACGGTGATAAAGATCCGATCCACTTACCGGCAAGTGACGTCTTGATCTACCATCTTGATGGTGGAGCCCGTGTCATTGTTCGTCCATCAGGAACGGAGCCAAAACTGAAATGCTACTATGAGCTAGCAGGTAGCTTTGCCGACGATGAATCTTTTGCTGCGGCGCAAGAGCGCGCGGAAGAGCAATTGTCTCTGCTCATCACCGAGCACCAACACAGTTTGGACGATTAAACGCCAAGCGGCTCTGACAAGCGTGATTGCTTGCCAGTGTCCAGCTTGATAAAAAGCCCGCCGAGAACACTCTCGGTGGGCTTTTTTAACAAGTACTATCGCTTATGATCAACCGCTGTGATTAAACCAAATCTTCCAGCATTGACGCATCGTACTCTTTTAATGGCGTCCCAGACTTCACTCGCTCAACATAATCCGGATTGGCGATAAAGGCGCGCCCAATCGCAATCAAATCAAATTTATTGGCCGCGATCGCCTCGGCTGCGCTCTCCGCGGTATAATTACCAACGCCCATTACCGTATGTGCATAGTGATCGCGCAAGTACGCTGAAATCTGTCCATCGAAGGCGTCAAACTCTATTGCATCATCGAATATCCCTTCATGCACATACGCTAACTGACGGGAGTTCAACTCAGACAACAGATAATCGAACACATCACGATCACGTGCATCCGGTTCGATATGCATATACGCACCCGGTGATAAACGAATACCAACGTGGTCAGCACTAATTGCCTGACACACAGCATCCACGACTTGAAGTGGGAAGCGAGCCATATTCACCGCGCTTTCACCAAACTCATCATGTCTGTGGTTGGTATTAAAGTGTAAGAACTGGTCGAGTAAATAGCCATTCGCCGCATGGATCTCAACACCATCAAAACCGGCTTCCAGCGCATTTTTGGCCGCGGTTGCGTAATCACGCACCAATTGTGCGATATCCTCATGCGTCGCTGCTTTCGGAGTGACGTACTCTAAATCACGACGACGTGGCACCGACCCATCGAAGCGAATCGCAGAAGGAGCCAGAACGTCACCACCAAAAAATGCTGGGTGAGCAACTCGCCCGGTATGCCAAAGCTGGGCAAAGATTTTGCCACCTTTGCCATGAACAGCCTGCGTCACTTTTTGCCATCCGGTAATTTGCTCTGCCGTAAATAATCCAGGGGTGTTAGGATACCCTTGACCATCCGGGCGAATGATCGTTGCTTCAGTAATGATCAAACCCGCTTCAGCTCGGCGCTCATAGTACTTAACCATTGCCTCCGTTGGAATCAGATCGTCATCCGCCATACACCGTGTTAGCGGCGCCATAGCAATACGGTTTTTCAGAGTTAACGTGTCATTGAGTTGATAAGGCTGAAATAATATATCAGTCATAGTGATGTCCTAATCGTTACTATCGATGCCATCATCCTAACTCTTTCTTGAACGTTTGTTCAAATAGTTTTTTTGAATCAATATTCAAGAGCCTTTCCACGTTATCATATTCACGTTACACTTAGCCCTTAGTAACAGTGAGGAGTATTGATCGACATGCGTGCAGCCGAATTTAATCGCGAAACAGTCCTAAGAGCTGCGATGAACCAATTTATTTCGCATGGATATTCAAAAACCAGTATGCAAGATCTCAAGCGGGTGACCGGTCTCCACCCCGGTTCAATATACTGCGCGTTTGAGAATAAACGCGGTTTACTGTTAGCCGCACTAGAACAATATGCGCATGATCGAGCTTGTGAATTTGAACGTTTTTTTACGCAAAATGACTTCGTATTAATGGGGATAAGACAGTATTTCCAACATATTGTCAGCGAGTGTGAAGCAGAAAATATCCGCGATTGTTTACTGCAAAAATCACTGAGAGAATTTTCTCAACAAGATGAAACCATCGAAGCCGCATTGTGTGACGCACTGGCCGCTTGGCAACAAGGGCTGCGCAGTAAATTGTTTCTCGCGCAACAAAATCACGAGTTATCGGCCGATACCGATTGTGAATTTTTATGTCAGTATCTCATGATGGGAGTCTTCGGTTTGCGGGCATTTGCCCACACTAGGCCTCAACCTGGAGTCCTCCAAGCGTTGGCCGATACATTGCTCACGTCACTTCGTTAACCACTTTCACCTCGAATCAAGGAATGGCAAGGATGTCAACCATATCGCCGACGCAGCATAAAGAACCTATCCCGACGCGTGCACGCATACAACACCTATGGCAAGGCGTCATTGCGATCTCTCCTTTGAGCATTGCTGTGGTGCCATGGGGATTATTGGCTGGCTCTTATGCGATGGACGCAGGACTTTCCGGGCTCGAAAGCCAAGCTTTATCGGCCATTCTCTTTGCCGGTTCAGCACAGTTGGTGGCGACTGGCATGCTCAAAAGTGGCGTAGGGCTGGTGACGATGTTGCTCACCACACTTTTCATCACTTCTCGACATTGTTTGTACAGTATCGCCATGCGTGATTCGATCAAAACCTTGCCATTACGCTGGCGATTGATGCTCGGTTTTCTCCTCACTGACGAGCTTTTTGCTATTTCAGGGCAAAAACCCGCCAAGCCATATGATCGATGGTTCTTGTTAGGCGCGGGGTTGAGTTTCTATTTGGTGTGGAATACTGCCACCGTGATAGGCATATTAGCCGGTCACTACATCCCCAACCTCAATACGTTAGGACTCGATTTTGCCGTAGCAGCCACCTTCATTGCCATCGTCGTTCCCAACACCAAATCCCTGCCTGTTCTGGCCGCAGTCAGTGTGTCCTTAGTGTGCTCAGTTGTCTTTGAAGTTCAAGAGATATCCGGCGGATTGATGTTCGCCAGTGCCGCAGGAATGGTAACAGGCTACGTATGTGAAACCTTGATGAGCAAGAGTAAATAATGACAATACTATCGATATTTGCCATGGCGGCACTTGTGTTTGTCAGCCGCTATGTATTTCTAGAACCTAAGCTGCCGATAAAATTGCGCCCAGGGTTGCAAAGAGTCCTCGCGTATTCTGGCCCCGCCGTATTGACCGCTCTATGGGCTCCAATTGTATTCACTCATGAAAAGACCCTTTGGGTCAGCACACATAACCCGTATTTGTGGTCTGCCTGTTTGGCCATTTTTCTCGCGTGGAAGACTAAAAACGTATTACTGACGACTATTGCCAGCATGGGGCTCTTTCTGCTCTTACACCTTGTGGTGCTCTAGCCCGCTTACTCTGCGACCCATTCAATCTCGATAAGTGTCGTTTCCTGATCCTTTAATCGCGCTAAAAACGTGTCGCCTGAGTGGATTTCCCCCACGCCTTGCGGGGTACCGGTCATCACCACATCATAATCTTCTAGTGTGGTAAACGTGCCTAGCTCCTGCAAGATGATGTGGGGCGCAAACATCATTTGTGACACTTGACCTTTTTGTACCCGAACACAATTGATCAGCAGCTCAAGTTGTAAATGAGCAGGGTCGATGCCCTCGAGCGCGATGAATTTACTCAATACTGCGGAACCATCAAAGGCTTTGGCTCGCTCCCAAGGCAGTCCTTTCTCTTTGAGTTGCGATTGTAACTGGCGCTTAGTGAGATCAAGACCGATCCCGACCCCGGCGTATTGGCCATTTTGCACAATAAAGCATATCTCGGTTTCATAGTGTAAAGGTTCGTGATGCTTGGCTTTTAAAGTTTGGGTAATCGAACTATTGGGTTTATTAAATACCACCATATGATCGGGGATGGCATTATTTAATTCTTTAATATGATCCACATAGTTTCGCCCGACACAGAGCACTTTGGACGGCGTGACCAAGACATTATTAAAACAAACAGAATTCATAGCTCTTCCTTGAACATTGGTATGAAGTTTTCATCGGAAACAATAGGTCGACCACCTAAGATAATGTCGCTCATCGTACCTATAATTGGAGGCAATTATTGTAATTGAGTCAGCAATTTTTCACATAAATGCTTTAAAGTCTGCATTTCATCGGGGGCAAGCTGCAACTTACAAAACATAGCGGCGGGAATGGATTCGGCTTGAGCATACAATGCATGACCTTGCTCGGTTAAGTGCAATGTTCGCACTCGCTCATCGTGATCACCCCGCTTTCTTTGCAGTAAGCCTTTCACTTCCAACCGTTTCAATAGCGGTGTCAACGTCCCCGAATCCAAATGCAATCGTTGGCCTAATTCTTTAACACTGACTCCGTCCGACTGCCACAACACCATCATCACAACATATTGCAAATACGTCAGATCCAGCGCATCAAGCAACGGACGATACGCACGCACAACCGCATTCGCCGCGCTGTATAACGGAAAACACATTTGTTTATCTAATAACAAATGTTCATCACTTAATTCATCAGTCCCTTCAGAATGGGGCTGGCCAGTCTTATTACTCATAGTCATCATTATATTATCGTTGCTTAAGCCACAATATACGTCGATTTCAAAAAAAAATCATCCGTTGCCCACCCGCCTCGCCATCAAAAGGCCGATAGACACCAAGCCTTTTGTTAATAAAACGACCTTTCCTGCTTCAATAGCAACGGCGTTTACATGTGATTTGTCAGTAAATCCACAAAAATGACATGTAAATGTCAATTTTGAGTAATCAAAACGTCACTTATGTTCACTAAATTTAAGCGTACCAAAACGTTAGAGCAAAGAAGCTCATCCTCATTATAGATAAGGTAATACAATGAAAAAATCAGTTCTAGCAACCGCGGTTCTTGCCACTCTTATTTCAAGTTCCACTCTAGCAGCAACCGTATATAAAGCAGATGGTACTGAATTTAAAGTAGGTGGTCGGGTTGAGTTTCGTGGTGACTTTAATGCAGACACCGATGGTACCGAGATTGATGGCACAATGAGCGATCAAACTCGTGCTCGTTTAAACTTAAAAGGCACCTCGGAGATTTCTGATGGCGTTAAAGCCTTTGGTTTCTACGAAGTTGAACAAAAAGCCAAGGATTCCGATGAGAAAATGAAAAACCGCTATATGTATGCGGGTATTGATGTCCATGGCAACGCATTATCCTTCGGTGCGCAAGATATGGCGGCAGTACAAGTCTCGAAATTCTCAGACATCGGTGAGTTTACTGGCCTGCAAAAACGTATTGAAGGCTCAGCGGATCACACAGAAGGCGTTATCGCTTACCGTGGTAACTTTGATGCTTTGAATCTACAAGCGACTTATAAAGCAGAATCTAGCGACGACTCTGACTCATACGGTGTATCGGGCACTTATGCTTTACCTATGGGGTTAAAACTGGGTCTGGCTTATTCAATGGATCAAGAGCGTGTTGACGGTAATACCGCAACCACTAACTCAACAGACAAAGCGAATCAAATCTTAGCGGGTATCAGCTACGCGTTGGATGCATTTTACATGGGTGCAACTTATTCAACCGGCGATACAGGCAATGGCGATAACGAATTTGATACCATGGAATTTGCGCTCGCTTATGACATTACTGAACAAGTTAGAGTACAAGCTATTTACGGAAAAGATACTACCGATGTCGATGGCGGCTCTGATATTGACCGTGAAGACTTCGTTGAGTTGGGCGGTTACTACACATTCAACCGTAATCTCAAATCTTACGTCGCCTACAAAGCTAATTCGGCAGACGGCGCAGACGATGATACAATTCGCCTTGGCATGAAATACAGTTTTTAATGTACTGGTTCCTGCCAAATACCATCATGGTCTAACCTCGGTTAGGCCATTTTTTTGCACGTTTTTCAGCAATCACTGCCCTATCATAATGCATTCGCTCATACTGACGTGGACACTTAATATCTAACCATATGAAAGATAATAAAATTTAACTTTGGCACACTAAGTGCTTTATGATAAAGACAAATGCAGGCAGCGTTTGTGCTTCTTGTTGGTGGTCTGGCAGAAACCACTGAGCTCTTCATTTTTTAACCTCCCCACGGGAGGTTTTTTTTTGCAAACGATGTTAACGGCGTTTAGGTTGCTGGTACGTTTTGCCAGCGGCTTGATAAACATCTTTACGTTTTAAACCAAATTGAGTGTCGAAAAACCAAGCGACGAAACGAATCACATCGTCATCTTTATTCATCACAAACTCGAAGAACTCTTCTTCTTCACCTTGGTCATTTGTCTCTGTGGTGACGTGATAAATGCGCTCTTCACCCTCGACTTCCGCCAACACAAATTGCCCAGTCAGCTCTTGAGCCGCTTGCACCACTTCCTCATCTTCACTGGCTTTTAAGGTAGTCAGCGCAGTCGGAAGGTCCGTATCGGTGCATAAACGTAGCACAAGTGCTTCAAACTCAGATTGTTGCATAGTGTATCCTCTATCAATGAAGGCGAGTTATAACGATAAAGCGCTCAAGTCGGTACTGAAAATCGGCCTCATCTCTCATTTGAGATTACGATTCGCCAAGGAAAAAATAAAAAGGCCTGCAAATGCAGGCCTTAAAGACGACAATGCGCGCTATCAGCTGTTGTCTTTCACCGCACTGTCATCGGTGTGCTGCGCTAACTTCTCACTTTGCTGATTAAGCAATACATCCATTTTGTCACGCTGGCGAATGAATTGCTGACGATCCTGACTGGGTACGGAGCGCGCCATCGGGATTTTCGCCTTCATCGCATTGACAGGGTGACCTTTAATGATCAACTCGTAATGCAAGTGCGGCCCAGTGACGCGACCGGTCGAGCCTGACAGAGCAATTTTTTGTCCGCGCTTCACATGCTGACCGCGATGCACCAAAATTTTACTTAGATGCAGATAGCGTGTGGTATAAGTGCTGTCATGACGTACGACCACATACAAACCCGCATAAGGGTGATGACGTATTAAGGTAATCACACCATCCCCGGTACTCAAAACTGGCGTCCCGACTGGCGTAGCAAAATCGGTCCCGTAGTGCGGCATTATCCGCCCGGTAATAGGGTGGCGACGATGCGCATTGAAAGGAGATGAAATACGATAACGATGAGCGGTTGGGTAACGGCGGAAGGCTTTTTGTAAGCTCTCACCATTACGATCATAATATTGACCATCTTTATTAAGATACGCGGCAATCACTCGATGGCGATTATAAATTTTAATCGCTTTTATTTCGCTCGAACCGGTCAATTGACCTTTAACATACTGATTGGCTTGCACCACTTCAAATTTGTCACCGGCACGAAAGTCGCGACCAAAATTAATTTTATCTTTTAATAAGGTGACGATCTGATCGATATCCGAAATACTCAAGCCAGCACGGTGTGCAGACTGAGAAAAGGTGCCATTGACGGTACCAATGATAGCACTATTTTTCCACGTCCCTGGCAAATTGACTTCGTGGTAATCATAATCACCATCAGAATTAAGTGTATAAGACGCGCTGTGGGCGATATCGAATATCAACTCCATTTTTTGCAGGTGCTCACCATCCTCGGTTTGCCAAAAACGAAGTGTATTACCAGGCTGTAACGTATCCAGCTTAAGGTAATTTAAATCGGTTTCCATCACCTTCATCAGATCACTGTATGGGAAATGCAGGCGTGAGAATATGGTACTCAAATTATCACCAGTTTTAATGGTGTACTCATAATCGGGTACATTTTGAACCTGTTTTTGCTGTTCCAACTGCTTCGTCAAAATGGAGCCAACCACTTGGCTTTCAGGTATCTTGACCTGTATTTGCTTGTGCAGACCATTGTCGTGAAATGTGGAGGGGAGGAGCGTCATTCCAATCAGCGGAAAACCGATTATTAAGACTTTTTGTCGCTTAGACAACTCGGAAAACCGCTGCAGCAGGGACTTTATTTGCACAATCTAACCCGTGTAATTCATAAAACTGTTCCAAGATTAAGGCTTTCTGAGGAAAATGTCACCAGAGAGATGAAAACAACTCATAAAAAAGGCACATAACGTGCCTCTTCGCCTATATATTATTCAACCTTAGTACACACGTCTTGGAAGAAAGTTCCATGCTCCGTCGAAACCGACAAGATTGACACGTTTGCATAGCCCATTAACCATGGGTATAAACTAAGCAATTCTCTTCGCCATACCCATTCGGGATATAGCTATCCGCCACCGGATCGTTGACCCACGTCTGATCATTCATGAGATAACGAAATTGGAACTGGCCATCTTTGGGTAAGCGAGTTTTAAACTTAAAGTGATGAGATTTAGGCACTTTCTTCATTGGTTGCGGTTCCCAATCGAGAAAGTCAGCGACAATAGCCACCTGAGATGCGGTGTCCGGCACCTCAATATCAAAGGTCACTTCCACTTCATCTCTTGTTTTAAAAAAGCGTTTATTGATCATAACAAACTCCGTTTTGTATAAAAAACACTCAACATCACCATAATAAGTTCATTCGTTTGTATGCACAATGTTGTCGTTAAAAAATAGTGCGAACTATGAGAATACGCAAGCTCTGCCAATAACTCGCTGAAACCTGTTACATGAATGAGGTATCTCACGCACACTGTCTTCCTCCCGCACTGTTCGGTAAGTTATTCATTATTATTAAAATTAATAATACGGTAACGATTGCGTAAAAAAGCCGTTCCGTCTGAATATTTAAATATTAATGGTGAATAGTATTGCGATTAGCAGTAAAAATAGATATTCTCTCCGACCGCTTAAACAGGGACATTAAGTGAATGAATATTCCACGGAAGGAGGAATTAACCCTTAGTCACATGAGATAAATGATGCAGAACAACGCACAAAAACGTCCCATCGCTTCCGCCACTTTTTGGCGATTTCTATTGCCTTCTTTACTGGGGATGTTCCTGTTCATGGCCCCAATTCAGCATCAGGGCTCGTTTACTATTCCTGTCGCGATCATGGCAAAGTCACTGCAATCCTTATTAGGGGGTTCTCTCATCCCTCTCATTACTGTGATTATCTCTTTCATGGGAGTGGCATCACTGTTGGTTAAACTGGTGCAGCCAAAAGCCATTACTCAACAGCCCTTTCTCAACGGTCTGTTCAATCCATCGTGGCTATGGCTCAGCGTGCGTCTGTTTGGCAGCCTCTCCGTTGTGATGACGTTTTGGCAAGTCGGTCCGGAAATGATTTGGGAATCAAATACCGGTGGACTAGTGTTGGGGGATTTACTACCCACACTTTTTTCTGTCTTCATTTTTGCAGGATTACTCCTACCACTGCTGTTAAATTTTGGCTTATTGGAATTATTTGGCAGCTTACTCAGTAAAGTCATGCGTCCAGTGTTCAATTTACCAGGACGCAGTGCCATTGACTGTATGGCCTCTTGGCTTGGTGATGGTAGCGTGGGCATTCTCTTAACCAGTAAGCAATACGAAGAGAAATTCTACACGCAGCGTGAAGCCGCGGTGGTCGCGACTACGTTTTCAGCGGTTTCTATCACATTCAGTTTGGTCGTGATTGCCCAAGTCGGTCTTGAGTCAATGTTCCTGCCCTTCTATGGCACTATTTGCTTAGCGGGACTGGTTGCCGCGGTCGTGATTCCCCGTTTACCTCCGCTCTGCTGGAAACGCGATCATTTTGTTGACGGCACTCAACCAGAACCAGACGCCAACCACTTGCCCAAAGGAGAAACGGCGTTTTCTTGGGGACTTAAGCTGGCTCTGACAAAAGCAGACAATGTGAAATCATTGCGTGGGGTGCTACTTTCGGGGGCACAAAATGCGGTCGATATGGTGTTTGGCGTGTTACCTGTCGTGATGGGGCTCGGCACAGCCGCGCTATTATTGGCCGAGCATACCGCGGTTTTTTCCTTACTCGGCAAACCCTTCATCCCGTATCTACACTTATTGGGCATACCAGAAGCCGTGGAAGCGTCGAGTACTATCGTCGTGGGCTTTGCCGACATGTTCATCCCGGCAATACTGTCAACCTCGATTGAGAGTGACATGACGCGCTTTGTCATCGCGGCCATGTCCGTGACGCAACTTATTTATATGTCGGAAGTGGGCGCGCTCATGCTTGGCAGTAAGATTCCCGTTAATATCGTCGAACTGTTCATGATCTTTGTATTACGTACGCTCATTACGCTGCCAGTCATTGCTGGCGTCGCGCATTGCCTCTTTTAATACATAATATTCCGTAAACACCGCCCTATTGGGCGGTGTTTATTCTTCATCACCATAATATTGCACACCGATTTTAATGCGCTCTCGGCCCTGCTGATCACGCCATAAATTGGCATCGCGCAGTGAATAAGAACAACCGCAATATTCTTGCTGATAAAATCGTTCACGCTTCGCAAGTTCCACCATACGGTTAGCCCCTCCCTGCTTACGCCAATTAAAGGTCCAATAAATCAGGCCAGGATAACGCGCAGCCGCTCGCTCGCCACAATCGTTTATTTGCGTCATATTTTTCCAACGCGAGATCCCAAGACAGCTTGTAAAAGTGTCAAATCCATGCTCGTGAGCATATTGGGCTGTGCGTTCAAAGCGCATATCAAAACACTCTGTACAACGCTGCCCTCTTTCTGGCTCCCACTCCAATCCTTTCACTCTGTCGTACCAGTTCTGTACGTCGTAGTCGGCATCAATAAACGGAATGCCCAGTTGCTCGGCAAAGCGAATGTTTTCTTCTTTACGCAGTAAATACTCTTTTTTCGGATGTATATTGGGATTGTAAAAAAAGATCGTAAAGCGAATCCCTGCATCGCTCATTCGTTGCATCACATCGCCAGCACAGGGTGCGCAGCAAGAATGGAGCAACACATTATTGGAGGGTGTAGGGGTTTCGAGAACTATGGTTTGTTTACCCATGAAAGCATCCGTTGTTAACTCTGAAGGTGAGAAAATGTCGATATGATACCCACTTCTTATTTGGTAAGCAAAACAGACAGTCTCTGCGCGTCTTGAGTACGATCTAACATAGCTATGACAACCGCTAGGCCGACTCTCGTTTACGTTAATTAGACATTATGCAGTTAACGTCTGGTTTCCATCGAGACAACAAGACAAAAGGCTGCAAGGTTTTTACCTACTGAAGGAGGGCGTCATGTCCATTGAAAATGTTTTATACCGTGCAGAAGCAACCGCAAAAGGTGGTCGAGAAGGCTCAGCCAAAACCACTGATGGCAAATTGGATTTAACACTCTCAACTCCGAAAGAGCTAGGCGGTGCTGGTGGCTCAGGTACAAACCCAGAACAACTCTTCGCGATGGGGTATTCGGCATGCTTCTTAGGTGCCTTACAATTCGTCGCCAAGCAAGATGGTGTATCACTCTCCAAAGACACCACCGTCACCGGTGACGTTGGCATTGGTGCGATTCCAACGGGCTTCGGTATTGAAGTCGAGTTAAAGATTCACGTGCCAAACTTAAGTAAAGAAGAAGCCGAAGAGTTGGCTGAGAAGGCTCACGTCGTCTGCCCATACTCTAATGCGACACAAAACAACATCGATGTCATGTTAACCATCGTGTAGTCCGGCGCTTGCCGTTCTAGCGAAAAAGAAAAAGGTCGTGATACGCTCACGACCTTTTTGTTGTTATCTATACTCGCATCATTACTGCTGAATCTGACTTTTCGCCGCTTCTACTTTAGAAAAGTCGAGGCCTAGCTCATCGACAGCATCCTTAATGAGACTAGGATTTTGCATCACTTCAGCCATGACTTGCTGCAATTGTTCCTGAGGTAATCCTAGTTGACTGATGGTGGCCATCGCAGCCAATGGATTTTGCGTTAACGTTTCGAAAACGTCCTTAATTTGGGCGTCACTGACATTATTTTCTTTTAAAATCGCAATAATTGGATTCATATTCCTACCTTTCACTATGCTACCTGTAATCGCAGTTTATCATCGCTACGTATTCGTGTGTACTGCATGATGCTGATCTCGGAGGATGATCATACGCTTTACCTAACTCACCCTAGTCTTCAATGGTTTCGAACTCAAGCTTATCCAACGCTTCATGATCAATCGCCTGCTCGAAGGCTTTCAAGCGTTTATAAATCGACAGCAGTTCAACAATGGTCGTCCATGAGTTCACTAAATATTGAAATGAGTCTTCCACTTTACCAAACGCATTCATGATGCGCTGCATCACTCCCAATGTAAAAGCACCAGCCACAATCGATGGCGCCAACATGATAAGAGGAATAAAATTTCCAAACTGCAAATAGCTATAACGAACGATGTTAAAATACACATAATGCAAGTAAAGACGAAAGTAGCTAAAGCGGACATGACTGAATAATGTGGTTAACGTGACGGGCTGAGCACGCTGCGCATCGTCCTCACCGTACACCAGCTCCTTGCGATACCCAGCTTCCACCTTTTGATTTTTAAACTCAAGTCCAGGCAACTTTATCCCGGTAATCGCCAACAAGCCAGTGCCTATAATCGACCAAATGATCGAGACAAATACCAATCCTTGCGACACATGCCCAACCAGTGGCAAGACGGGGACTTCCTTTGATAGGTGCCATAAAATGGGAAGAAACGCGAGCAACGTCATGACGGCATTAAGAAAGCTGACTCCCAAGCTTTCCATGATATTAGCAAAACGCATGGTATCTTCTTGAATCCGTTGCGATGCCCCTTCAATGTGACGAACCGTTTGCCACTTCGAAGTGTAGTACTCCGTCAATGCAGTCCGCCAACGGAACACAAAGTGACTGACAAAAAAATCGTTCAATACTGACACAATAATCGCGGTCATTAAAAGGACGCCAACCGTCATCAATTCGCCATATAGCTCGGATAACTTGATGGCATTCGGGTGACCCAATGCTGTCTGGATTAAGTTATAGAAATCCCCGTACCAGTCATTCAAGCGCACACTCACCTCCACTTGAAACCAGACAATCAAAATAATCAGCCCCGAACCGCCTACAGACCAGTATCTCCAAGGGTGATCGGTCAGCCACACCCACCCACCGATAAACACGCCAAAACATACCATGAGATACTGAGATAACCACACTTCATACGCTTGCTCTACCGCCAACTGATAACTATGCTGAGCGGCTTTACTCGCCCCGCTGGGTAATCGATGTGGAAACCCATATCCTACCCATTCTCCAAGACTGAAACTGGGGCCCATGCCTTTGACCACACTGTACCAAGCAAGCATGCAGAACAAAAACCAGAAAAATACAGAGCCAAACAACCACTTCGGCTTTACAAAAAAGGCACTAAGCATAAAAAACACCCTATATGCGATAAAAACAACAATCTTGTCTATTTTGATATATTGACAATAAAATGTTTGACTCCTCCCCGTCAGTTTGATTCCACACCAGAGTGTAAATCTCAAATTTACAATCACATACGCATAGATATAGTCCGTGAAAAATTGCCACTTTCGTATGGCGTTGTTGACTAAATGTCGGGAACCTTTTGCCTATTCATCGATCAGATCCCGTGAGTATCTTCAAGGGACGGGACCATGGGCAAATCAACGCGTAAAATGACAAACTGGAAAGAGTACAATCAAGCTTTGGTAAATAGGGGAAGCCTCACCTTCTGGCTTGATGAGAAAGCGATAGATGCTTGGCAATGCCAAGAACATCATGGAGGGAGGGGAAGAGGTTTTCAGTTCAGTGACACGGCTATCGAGACTGCGCTTATGCTCAAAGGAATTTTCGGCTTGTCACTACGAGCAACGGAAGGCTTTATCAATTCACTGTTTAGATTGATGGATGTGCCGCTGCGTTCACCGGATTACAGCTGTGTTAGCAAACGGGCGAAAACGGTTGAAGTGAAGTATCGTAATCCTAGTCGAGGCCCAGTTGCTCACCTGGTTGTCGATTCAACAGGCCTGAAAGTCTATGGTGAAGGCGAATGGAAAACCCGTAAGCACGGTACAGAAAAAAGACGTATCTGGCGCAAGCTCCACCTGGCTATCGATGCCGAAACGCATGAAGTCGTATCCGCTGTCGTCAGCTTAGTCAACGTGGCGGACAATGAGGCGCTTCCTACCCTGCTGAATCCATTACGCCGACGGATAGAACAAGTCTATGCTGATGGCGCTTACGACACAAAAGAATGCCATAGGGTGCTGCAACGAAAAGGGGCGACACCCACCATTGTGCCTCGTTCAAATGCGGGGTACTGGGAAGACGGGCATCCACGAAATGATGCGGTCAAAGCATTGAAAAACGGAGAGTTGAAACAGTGGAAAAAAGACACGGACTATCATCAACGTTCACTGTCGGAGACCGGGATGTATCGCTACAAGCAGCTCAACAGTCCTAAACTGACTCTTCGTGATTACAACGGCCAAGTCGGTGAAGCACTCGCAGGGGTAAAAGCGATGAACAAAGTCATAGGACTCGGTATGCCTGTTAGATCAGCGGTCAATTAAACGGGGCAAAGCCCTTGGGGCTGGGCTTCCTCGAAGATTATTTGGTCAACAACGCCCTTTCGTATTAGAAAGAAGTAATAATCCTTTGTGGGTAGAAACACGAAAAATGTATTTTCAGGATGGTATTCAGTATCGAGGAAATAGGGGAAAAATCGTTGTAAAAACAAGCATCTCATTATAATTACATGATTATACTAATGTATTATTAATAAATATTCAGTTGATTAAAATCCATTCTCACGGCAAAATCATGAACCTTTGCTCAATAGCCGTTATTTTATGGCGAATAACTACAATTAAGCTTTTGATACATTTTTTACAATTTCTATTTAGGATAAAAAGGACCACTGATTATGCGCCAAATGCTCAGTAACTTGTCTATAAAGTTACAGGTTGTCGTGCCGGTTATTATTACAATGGTGTTGTTGCTTGCTGGTATTGCATACAGCACATCAACACTGAAAAGTAGCTTTCACCAAGCAACAACGTCGACTGAAAATCTGATCGACAATAAAGAAGCGGTGATCCATATCATCGATAACACCTATGGTATGCGTATTAAAGCCATCTACAGTTTGTTTCGTACCGATGATTTAGATGCCTTAGAAGACAATTTGAATAAAAAGCTCAACGCGAACCACAAACTCTTAGATCAATTGAGTAAGGTCCCTGAATTGCGCCAAGCCGTACAGCGGTTACGCAAAGCTGGCGATGAATATGTGCATTTCTCTGTGCAAACCATGATGCCGATACTAAAACAAAAGCATCTGGGTGGTATGGATCGCGCTCTGGAGCAACGCTATACGCAAGCCTCTCAAACCTATAGCTTAAAAGGCCAAGAAATGGTTCAAGCCATTGATGCCTTATCCTCGCAAATGAATGAACGCGCTTTGCAAGAAATGAAAGCCAATTCCACGCATTCTTCAGCGGTCATGGACAATACAACCATAGGGTTGATCGTGATTTTGCTCCTTGCTGCGGGTGCAAGTTGGGGATTAGCAAGCATCATTGTCGAGCCGATTCGAAAACTACAAAGCGTGATGGCGTCGGTCTCCACGGGTAACCTAACTGTGAAAGCTAAGGTTGAAGGAAACAATGAAATCGCGCAACTGGCGAAAGACATCAACTCAACCGTTTCACATTTACGCGAGACCATGAGCTCACTGGTTCGAGTCAGTGAAGACGTTGCCTCCGCTTCTACTGAACTGGCTGCTGTGATGACACAATCGTCCGTCAATTCGGATCAAGAAAAGCAGGAAGTCGAGCAAGTCGCCTCTGCGGTAAATCAGCTCGAAAGCACGGCGAATAATGTCACAGACAACGCTCATCAAGCCGATAATGCCGCACTGAAAGCAAAAGAAGTCACGGAAGACAGCTTAAAAATGTTTGCATCCAGTCAGCAAGCCAATGACAAGATGATGGATCAACTGACTGCAGCAGCGGATGTGGTCAGCAACCTGAAAGTACAATCTGAGAAAATTGGTCAGGTCATCGAAGTCATTCAAAGTATCTCTGAACAAACCAATTTATTGGCATTGAACGCAGCGATCGAAGCGGCCCGCGCTGGAGAATCAGGTCGTGGTTTCGCGGTCGTGGCTGATGAAGTCCGGATGCTGGCAGCGCGAACCCAAGATTCAACCAAAGAAATCCAAGCGATTATCGAAGAGCTGCAAACTCAATCAGGCACCGCAAACAGCAGTATGGTTGTAACGTTAGACACACTCAATGAAAGTCAAGAAATGGCAACTCAGTTAAGTCAATACCTCAACCGTATCCATGATACGATTGAAGAGCTGACGAGCATTAATACCCAAGTGGCGAGTGCGTCTGAAGAGCAAAGTCATGTGACGGCGGACATCAATAAAAACCTGACGAATATTTACGAACTCGTCAGTCAAAATGTAGCCGGTATTACCCAATCAGCAGCAGCGAGCCAAGAATTATCAAGCCTGGCTGAGAAGCAAAACCATGAACTGAATAAGTTCTCACTATAGCAATACTCTGATATACAAAAGGCAACCCATGGGTTGCCTTTTTCTTTATCCTAGAATCGCTTAATCAAGAAACGGAGTCAGTTACTCATCGTCATCAACGATAGGCGCTTTTTTCTTTTTAGGGATGAAAACCGTATCGCCCACATCCACATTATTATAGAAACTCTTATCGCGCTTCACGGGTTTCTTGGTCACTTTCTTCGGTTTGGCTTTTTGTTTCACCCGATTATCAGCGACGTTATTAACCGACTTTTTAGCGGGTTTAATCCCTTTAAACTTACCTTCTAACCCTTCTAACACGCTAAATGGCATTTCCTGTTGAAGGTAGCGTTCAACACGTTTTAAACTTTCCCAGTCTTTCGGACCGACAAACGAAATCGCATCGCCCGTATTTCCAGCTCGTCCAGTACGACCAACTCGATGCACGTATTCTTCCGTATGCTTTGGCATATCAAAGTTAACAACATGAGTGACATTGGAAATATCAAGGCCACGTGAAGCCACATCGGTCGTCACCAGAATCTTGAATACACCTCTCTCAAACTGGCTCATAATGGTATTACGCTGTGTTTGATTGAGGTTACCGCTTAAAGCAACCGCCTTGAGATCGCGCTCGTTGAGCTTATCGGTCAAACGTTCTGTATCTGCGCGGGTCGCCGTAAAGATAATCAGTTGTCGATAGTTTTCTTGTTCAAGAATGCGTTCAAGCATGGCTTCTTTATGGTCTAAATGATCACAAAGATAAAAACGCTGCGTGATGTCTTTATCGACAGAATTGGACGTACCCACTGAAATACTCTTCGGCGCATTCAACATTTCAGAGGCAATGTCATTCACTTGATCATGATCTAACGTTGCGGAAAATAACAAGGTTTGACGACGACGATGCTTCGCTGCGCGGTGAATACGACGCAGTTGAGGGGCAAACCCTAAATCCAGCATGCGATCCGCTTCATCCAGCACTAAGGTTTCTAACCCGTTCAAAAACAGGGAACGATGATCAAGGTGATCAGCAAGACGTCCAGGTGTTGCCACGATAAAACGTGGATAACGACGTAGCGCTTTCACTTGATCGTTAAAGTTCTCACCTCCCGAAATCAGCGTCGCCGTATAACTAAACCCCGCCAACATGGTACGAAGTTCGCTATAGACTTGCTTGGCCAATTCACGAGTAGGCACGAGAATAACACCACGAGGATCTCGCGCAGAAAAAGCCTTACTTTTAAGAGATTTATGAAGCATAGGCAGCAAAAATGCCAAGGTTTTCCCCGACCCCGTTTTTGAGGAGGCCAGTAAGTCTTTCCCTAACATAGAATACGGAATTGCCTGCTGCTGGATTTCAGTCGGTGTTTTGAAATCATAGTGCAACAAGTTTTTCAATAAACGATTATCTAAGCCTAAATCTTTAAACTGCAAAGGATTCTCCAAGTTAAGTGTCTGCCCGCGTCATTCAGGCAAAGAGTATCAATTAAAAACAGGGTATATTACCGCGAAACCGAGTATTAAGCATAGAGAATATGACAAATAATCTGACCGTTTCACCCAGATGCATAAGCCCTGTGAATGTGAATCTAGATCACAGATTCACACAGGATAAGAAAAAATAGACATTTCTTGATGAAATCTTTGGTTTTTTTTTACTTTCAGGCTCGCAGAGTCATGGCATTTAGCACTACACTATAGGGGTAGTAGTTTTACTTACACTTTTGCGATAATTCATCGCGACAAACGACAATAATCAAGGAGTTCATTATGAACAAGATGTTACTGGCTGCAGCAACGTCATCAGTTCTTTTATTGGCAGGTTGTGCATCGGGCACCGACGGCGAAGCAAGCACATCTAAGCTCGATAACTTAACAAATCAAGTTGAGCAACTGAAAGATGAAGTCGCGTCACTAAAAACTGAGCATGCGGCGCTAGCGTCTAAAACAAACCAAGCAGCGGATGCCGCTATGGCAGCCCAAGACGAAGCTCAACGCGCAAACAAACGCATTGATAATATTGCTCAGTCTTATACAAAATAAGCCAATTTATCTCAAAAAAGAGCCAGCAAATGCTGGCTCTTTTTTATCATATATCCATGTCTATTCGGGACGGGATGCAACGCGCACAGGCACGCCATTTTTGGCCATAATCGCGGCTTTCGCTCGCTGCTCGGACTGATGAAATTCCGTCAACCACCAGCCCAGTTCTGCAGGCACAACCAAATGCTCTTTCGACCCATTACTACGAGTTAACGGCTCATGCGCTTCTAGGTATACATGATGATCCGGCTCAAGACTGACTTTGACTGGGTCATTGATCACTCGTACTTTTGTGCCTGTGGTGACTTGATGGAACAGCCAGTCAATATTCTTCGGCTCCATACGGATGCAACCCGAGCTGACCCGTAATCCGATACCAAAATTCTTATTGGTACCGTGAATCAAATAGGATCCATCTCCATATGCGAGACGTAACGCATAATCGCCTAATGGATTATCCGGGCCTGCAGGAACAACTGCCGGTAAGCTCTTCCCTTTCTTTTCATATTCAGCGCGAATCGACTGAGGAGGCGTCCACGTCGGATGGGGACGTTTTTGGCTAATCACCGTCTTCATTACTGGCGTATCCCGACCTATCCGACCTATCCCTACGGGAAAAATGCTGACCGTGTGTTTATTTGGCTCAAAATAATACAGTCGTAACTCAGCCAAATTAATCACGATGCCTTGATATTCAACGTCAGGCAAAATGATTTGTGAAGGAATGGTGAGGACGTAGCCTGCTTTGGGCAAGAAGGGATCCACTCCTTTGTTCGCTGCCATCAACGCAAGAAACCCCACATCGTACTGCTTGGCCACTTGGGCCAGAGACTCGCCTTTTTTAACAATATGATACTGTAGGTTACCTACAATGCGACTGTCTTTCATCGGCAGATCATACGTCGTTGCATAGGCAGGCGATAGCATCGCACTGCTCAACAGCCCCAACAGCACGATAACTTTCAACAGCATGTTATTCATTCCCTTTTGCCTGTTTGTAGAGGCTTAAGGTTACTTCTCTTTCCGCTTTATGATCAACTATTGGTTTAGGATAATTGAGCGTTTGCGTCGCTTTCCAAGGTTGATGAATCGTTTTATTGTCCAATTCCGACAGCTCAGGTACCCAACGACGAATAAACTTACCGGTTGGATCAAATTTCTCACTCTGAGTGGTGGGATTGAAAATCCTGAAATAAGGCTGACCATCACACCCCGTCGAGGCACACCATTGCCAACCGCCGTTATTCGACGCATAGTCACCATCGACTAACTGACGCATAAAATACCGCTCACCGTGGTGCCAATGAATGTGCAAATCTTTGGTAAGAAAGCTCGCCACAATCATCCTTAATCGATTGTGCATCCATCCAGTGTGGTTCAGTTGCCTCATGGCCGCATCCACAATCGGATACCCGGTTCTCCCCTGACACCATGTTTGAAAATAGTCATCATTGTGCTGCCAATGAATGTGATTGGCCCAGCGATGAAAGTTCTCGCCCTTACACAAACGAGGTTCGAAATACACTAAATGTTGGTAGAACTCACGCCAAATCACCTCACTTAACCAAGTGGTTGCGCCTTCACTCATTGGACGAGATAGTGTCTCCTCATGCAATCTTGCCATGCATTGTCGAGGAGATAAGGCACCAATGGTCAAATAGGGCGACAGAAGGCTGGTGCCATCTTCAGCGGGAAAGTCACGCTGCGTGTGATACTCATCCATGGCTTGCTGGCAAAATGCACGTAACTGCTGGCGTATCGAATCAAAATCCACGGCATAATCTCGACTATCGACACGAGGGTAATCGAACGCTTGGTCTTTTGACCACAGCCATTGCTGAGCCATATTCGATAATGGTGCCCGCTGAGAAGCAGACACGGTTTTGGCTATGGTCGGCCAACTCATCTTCTTGAGCCATGCCTTTTTAAACGGAGTGAATACCTTAAAATACTCGCCTTGCTGATTAAGAACCGTTCCCGGAGTCATCACGCACTTATCGTCAAACTGGCTCCACCCTATCTTAGCGTCATGGCACAATTGCGCGGCACGCTCATCACGCAAGGTTTCATTGATTTCATACTCTTTATTGACGAAAATATGGTCAGCCGTTAGCTCTGAGGCAACGTCCATGACCAGATCAAGTGATTGGGTAAAGTCATCGCACTGCCGATATAAGAGCGGAACGTCATACTTATCCAGTTCTTTTTGCAACTCAAATAAACGTCGATACAGTAGATCAGCCTGAACTGGCGCCATATCATGCCTTTCCCATTGCTTGGGCGTTGCAATAAACAAGGCAGCGACAGGCTCACCGCTCTCGAGCGCTCGGTTGAGGGCAGTATTATCAATCGATCGTAGATCACGGCGTAGCCAGACTAATTTCATATACAATCCTTAGGTCATCAACGTAGTTAACACATCCGATAAGCAACATTTACCACTGAAATTCGCTTGGATATCGCGAATCTGTTCATAGTGCACCGAGGTAAGACTGCGATTCGTAAAAATCCCAATATGGGAATAGGACGTAAGCATGTCATTGGCGAGTAAGCTGGATAAATCGTCAACGCCATCAAGAAACGTCACATTGAGCCCACGCTCGGATAATCTCAACATCCATAACCACGCATGAATGTTGCCTACTGGGTCCATGCTGACACACAAACAATGATGCTTATGGCGCACTTTATTTTCCGCTTCATAAATGCCCACTAAGGTACTTAGCATGAGCGTCTGCAGTAATCCTTTTTGGAGACTGCGCAATGAGCCTTTGACATGCTCTAAAGTGTTCATAACCGGGTTAAGAAACTGGGTTTCCACTAAATCTAAGGGGTACTCTTTGAACACGGTAGAAATAATCTGTTGCGCTTTATTTCGATGCAGCGTAGACAACGCCTCGAGCAATGCAGCGCATTCTGCGAGCTCACTGGCTTTATCCAGTTCATCTTCCGACTGCTGACCGAGTAGTAGCGGCTTCACCTTTCCGATAGAAACCCCCTTGGCCAACCAGCTTTGAATCTGACGAATGGTGTCAATATCACTCGATAAATATAAGCGGTGCCCTTTTTCCGTACGTTGCGGCTGCACTAAACTATAGCGGCGTTGCCAAGCACGTAAGGTTACGGGCTTAACGCCTGTTATTTCAGAGACTTCTCGAATGGTATACAAGGGTTCATCATAAACCATAACGTAATCTTAACTCCTGTGGATAAGGCTCTAAATACCGCTGCTGGCTCAAATACTCATCGGGGTACATGGCTAAATAATGTTTAATCAGTGTCACTGGAGCCAAAAGAGGCAATACCCCTTTGCGGTAATCGTGAATAACTTGACTCAGCTCAGCTTTCTGCGCTTTCGATAAATCCCGTTTGAAATAGCCTTGAAAATGCATCAACACATTTGTGTTGTTTTTGCGGCTGGCACGATGGGATAACGCCTGCATGAAACCGAGTCGATATTCTTCAATAAACGTGTCAAGATCGTAGTCTTTAATAATCGCGACCATACGACCTAATGATCGATAGGCTTGCGGATCATGCGCCATTAGCATGAGCTTGTATCGTGAATGGAAATTGACAATATCTTTTGCCGTTGGCGCTTCGCCAAGTGATTCATACAAATCATGTAGACTGAAAACTCGTGTCACGAAATTTTCGCGTAAAACATCATCATGTAAACGGCCATCTTCTTCGATGGGCAACCAAGGCAACTGTTGTTGCAACTGCTGAGTATAAAGACCCACCCCATCTTTTTCGGCGAAATTCTCGCGATACACTTTGACGCGCTCCATTCCGCACGTCGGTGATTTTGCACACACGACATACCCACACAACGGCAGGGATTGTAATTCTGAGGCTTTCGACATGGAGAACTGATTCATTGCGTCGGTGTAGTCTTGCGAGTCGTCTTTGGTTTCAACCAACGCAATGCGCTCGTCTTCTCGTACCAAGCGAATCGCTTTACGTGGTATCGGCATGCCGATCGCGACTTCAGGGCAAATCGGCAAAAACTCGACGAAGTTACCCAGTTCATCATTCACAAATGCATTGCGCTTGTGACCACCATCAAATCGTACTTGCTCACCTAAGACACAGGCACTGATTCCAACTAAAATAGGTTGTGCTGTCATCGAATCACCATTGTACAAATAGATATTTTGTATAGGTATAACACAAGGGATTTAGTTATACAAATTCCATAATTGTACAAATATGAAAAAAGAAAAATTATACAATATGTTTCAATATATTATGAGGATAATCACAGTAAAAATTTAATTAACATCGAAAGAGAAAAGCCGTTTGTTAATCAAATCAACTTTTGCCTGACATGATGGTAAGGTACAATGGCTAAGAGGCTTGTATAATGAGCAAGTGAGTGAAACGAGTAGTCTAAAAAGAAGCGTATATTCAGCTATCAATCATAGTAATTCTCGTGAAATAGAAGTCCATTACTATTATAGGAACAACACATTTTATACGATGTGCCAAAGGGTATACAGATTTGACGAATTATTGCCGCTTAAATGATGAAACGATTCAAGAACTTGATAATGAATTGATGGTTGATCCCATCCACGCCTGTGAAAAGATTGAACACCTCTTAAGTCAAGAATCGACATCCCAAGAGCCCATCCTCGTACTGCAACTCATGATGTTGGCAGCAAAATTCTACTTGGATAACGAACAGCTCCCAAAGGGCTTAAAACACATTCGTCACGCCTATCGACTTCAGCAAACCCTCGAAACCGATGATTATCTCGCTGAGATTCTCCATATACATGCTCGTATTTTTTGGAAACAAGCCAAATACTACTCCGCACTGCAATTTTGGACGCGCGCGCTTGAATTATCGGCATGGTCAGACAGTACAGATGTACAAATACAAGCACTGATCGGTCTGGGAAATGTGTGGCGAGCCACTAGCGTGTATAATTTGGCGAAAGTCACCCATGAACTCGCGGTGAAAATAGCCAACCATACCCGTCAGGGCCAACTGGAAATTCGATCTCGGATTTTTCTCTCTTGGGATTTGTACCTATTAAAGCAGTATCCGTCTATGCTGACAGAGCTTGAGGTGGCTGAAGATTTACTGAAAAGCACGCCCAATGACACGTTAAAAGCACAAACTTTCGATTTTAGAGCGGCCGCTCTATTAGAATTGGGCTGTATAGAAGATGCGCATCAAGCAACAACGATTGCTCAAACCCTTGCAGAAACACATGGCTTTGATGAAATGCATATTTTGGCACTCATTAATAAAGCGAAAATTGACGTACGCCGAGAGATGCCTAAGTTAGCGCTGGAATGGTTATTCAAAGCGGAAACTATCGCCAATGCCAATACCAGCATTAATCATGAGGTCCTTGCGCTCATTTACCTCCAGCAGTCGGTAACGTTAGAATCACTCACTGAATACCACGAAGCTCTCAATGCGTATCAACGTTTTCGTTTTCACTCCTTGGCACATGAGCGTGAAACGGCAATGCAATTGGGACTCGATAAAGCCCGTAAGTCGAAAAGTTTACATGAACAACGGGCTCGAAAAATCATTAATCGCCTGCGCGGTCAGTATGACTTTGATTCAGGGAAACAACTTCCTAAGTTGGTCTCAGAAACACTGTGGTGGGAACGCTTAGTCGAGTTTAAAACCCAATTAAAAAATTCCAACTATTCGGTGATTATGCTGCATCATGCTAGCCCAGAGCATATTGATACCTGTACAGAAATGACACACAGTCTCTCTGGTCCTGGAGATTACTTAGCTCGGCTCGATAGTACTCATCTAGGCTGGCTCATTAATTCCAAAGGCAGTTCCGCCTCTGAACTGTATGACATATTACGTCAAATGCTGAAGCTGTATCCATGGGAGCGACGTGGATTAGCCAACACTCGCCCTAATGTCTCTTTACATAATATTTTAATGTTCCCATTTACGTTAGAGCAATTAGAACTAGAAGAAAGCTCAATAATAGGACAAGATTGATCGTATGGAAGCATTATTAAAAAAAGTACAAGACTATGGGTACGATATCACCCATCTCTCTGGACAGGAGGCCATCGCGTCATGGGAAACGATTCGCCAAAATGTGGCCGAAACGGATGTGGAACATGCTCTTTGTTTACTGATCACATCCGAATATCTGATTAATGCCGAATGCTACGAACAAAGCATCCAGTACTTAGAAGATGCGCTCAACCTCGTGGCAGATGACGATCAAAACATTGAATTACAATTATCCATTAAGCAAAGCCTGAGTGAATGCTACATCGCGACAAAACAATACACGTTAGCACTAGACGAATATGTGTTGATGACCAAATTAGCGATTAAAAACTATGATTTAGATACCCATGCTTCAGCCATTATTGGAATGGGCCGCATGTGTGAGCATTTTGGCGATTATAATCGAGCCAATCGCTATTATAAGAAAATCGACCGTATTGATCATGCGCTATCCAGTCGCAGTTTACGCTTACAATATAAACTCTATAAGCTCGGAAGCTACATTCGCTTAAAACGTTATAAAGCCGCGCAAGTGTTGCTGTCGGAGTGTGAAGAGCTATCGATTCTGGTCAATGATAAGCTTCTCAATGGTAAAGTGTTACTCTATAAATCGAGAATTTATCGCCTCAAAGGGCAATTTAACGCCGCATTAAAAATCTTGTCATCGATCTCCTATACCCTCGGGGTGGTGCATGACAATTGGTTTGCGTGTGCATGTCGCATAGAACAAGCCTATTGTCTGTATTATCTTCACAAATCGCATCTCGCCATGTATTTACTCGATAACGCCCAGCGTCGTGCGACCCGCTCCTATCATCCAAAGCTCAAAATCGATTTGTATAATGCTTATAGCGACATTCATACACAATCGGGGGAGTATCAACACGCATTGCGTTATGAAAAGTTAGCGTTCGAATGTGAGTCAGAGCTGATTAGACTTATGCCAATAGCCGAGCTGGGGCCGAATCAATTACGCCGCCTTTCGCAACTTGATTTGCAACTCAAGTTAATTCTCTCTGAAATCGAAAACCGCGAACTAAAAGAAACAACGGAAACACAACGTAATGCGGTGGCACAGTTACAGCAAGACGTCTTCACCGATCCTTTAACGCAAATGCATAACCGCCGTTGGCTGGATGGTCAGTTAAAAGACATGTTACTGCATGACACAGACTTTGCGTTTTTAATCATCGATATCGACCACTTTAAATCAATTAATGACGAGTACAGTCACTTAATTGGGGATCAGGCCATCAGTCGAGTCTCTTTGGAAATACGTCATTATTTCAATCAAGAGGGGCAACACTGGGTGCGCTTTGGTGGTGAAGAGTTCTTAGTGATCATCGAAAATCAAAATTTAGAAACGGTCAAACTGCTAGCGGAAGAACTCCGCCACATTATCGCGCAGACCGATTGGAGTCCCATACTAGGTGACAGACAGCTCACCGTGAGTATTGGAGCCACCTTACATCGTTCTGGAGAGAATACTCAGAGAACCTTCCACCGCGCGGACAAAGCCTTATATCGAGCGAAGGCCAACGGACGCAACCAAGTGTGTCACGAAGACTAAACTGATGACACACTCTAAACCGCATCCTTGATACACCAAGAGCCCGCGCCAACCTGACAATGCGTTGTGCTGCGCAGATAAAAAAAGAGCCAATCGTAAAAGTACGATTGGCTTAAATATCGTGTGAACAAAAACATTCACTAACAACGTCAGTTGGCTAGGTGACTCTGGCTTAAAGAGTCACTTTATAATAAGCATTATACGTGCCAACTAATTAGTGTCTGTTTTTATGCTGAGATGGCTATTTTCCGGTCGATAATCCAACAACACGCTCTATTTTTCGCAAAATGCAATTCCTATATTGCAAATTTTTGCACTCATTTCCTTAGCGTAAGCAAAGCCTTTGCAAGGTTTTCATCCAGTATCACTCAAACGAATAAAATTTCGTTATACTGCATGTCATTCTCAGTAAATTAGTTGGCTTAAGGTATCTAATGAATTACATAAGTACGTACTTGAAAGGCATTGCCATGGGAGCCGCCGACGTGGTTCCTGGTGTTTCTGGTGGCACGATCGCGTTCATCACGGGTGTCTATGATACGCTGTTAGAAAGTATCCGCCGTGTTAACCCAAGCTTAATCTCTTTGTGGCGTCAGCAGGGCTTTAAAGCCGTCTGTAAACACATCAATCTTTTCTTTTTACTGTCTTTATTTGGCGGCATTCTCACCAGCATTCTGACACTCGCAAAACTGATTTCTTGGCTTTTGGAAACGCACCCCACACCAACGTGGTCTTTTTTCTTTGGCCTCATTCTGGTGTCTGTGTATCACATGATGAAACAAATAGAACACAAACAGATACCACAGTGGCTAACATTATTGCTGGGTATTGCGATCGCTTACAGTATTACTGAGATCAAACCTATCGCGATGGACGCATCAGGCATCAACATTTTTATTGCTGGTTCTATTGCTATTTGTGCGATGATTTTACCCGGCATTTCTGGCAGTTTTATTCTGTTGTTATTAGGAATGTACGCGCCGATTTTGGGCGCAGTGAAGTCCATGCAGTTTGAGGTGATCGGGCTATTCGCCATTGGCTGTATCGCAGGGTTAATGACGTTCTCTCATTTATTATCTTGGTTGCTGAATCGCCACCGAGACACAACCTTGATGCTGCTTACCGGATTAATGCTCGGGACATTACCGAAAATCTGGCCTTGGAAAGAAACCTTAACGTGGCGTATTAATTCTCATGGCGAACAAGTACCTCTATTGCAGAAGAACTTATCCCCATTCCACTATGAAGCCGTTACATCTCATCCCCCACAATTACTGTTAGCCATTGTCATGATGTTATGTGCCATTGCCGCCGTTTTAGGGTTAGAAAAGTACGCAAGTCAAAATAATAAATAGTGTGTACTGACCACTCTTATGGTGAGGGGATTTTTCCTCACCATAAGAGACTTCGCACTGCAAGCATGGCTCATTCGCGGTATAATGACTGTATATTTATGACGGGATAATCTCATATGAAACCATTTTTCGCCCTAATTCTTCTTACACTGGCCGCCAGCCCAAGTGTCCAGAGCAAAACGAATACCAATCTCACGGTGATACAACCTTACGTCACGGTCACTCAAGCGGCGCAATTAAGTGGCTTTGTTTATGGAAAAATTGTCAATAATACTAATCAAGCACAGACACTCACCAGCATCACCACCAGCGCCTCGACACGCGTTGAAATACAAACAATGGACAGTCACAATGCCAAAGCCATCGGGCGCAAAGTCGATCAACTGACTATCCCAGCACAAAGCTCAAAAGTTTTAGAGCCCGGTGATACTCGTATTGCGTTATTAGGCTTAGTCAAACCGCTAGAAGCCCATGAACACATCACGCTCACGCTGCACTTCAGTAACAAAAAAACCATTAACGTGGAAGTCCCTGTCCGCTTAAGCTTAAAAGATGCGCTGCACTCACCGGGGGTTATTCCACCCCCCATCGACCATAAAGCGACGAATTAATATTCATTCCAAGTCTCCGCTCGGTCATCCATTGCTCACGCACATCTTCCCCCTCTGAATCCGCAGCTAGAAATCCCCGTTATGTATGAAATTTTTCTAGCTGTGAACCTTATAACGCTACTCACCGCTAATTTTTTATCAATACAGCAATAAACTCTAGACAGCTCGACTGATGACGTTAGTATTGTTTACTATTCAAAAATCCATAATTAGAAATTGCCACAAACCATTTTTATATAGGAATAAATATGCAAAGCAGTAACATAGTTCAACGCTATGCTCAAGGGAATCTGGTTCTCCAGATCGTAGTGGGTATTATTGCGGGTGTCGTTCTCGCTCTCATTTCGCCGGCCGCTGCCATTAGTGTCAAACTACTTGGCTCACTTTTTGTTGGCGCACTCAAAGCCGTTGCACCTATTCTCGTATTTATTTTGGTCGCAGCATCAATTGCCAACCAGAAAAAAAACCAAAGCTCTAACATGCGTCCCGTTGTGACCTTGTATCTCATCGGTACATTTGCAGCATCATTAACCGCCGTTGCCCTGAGCTTTCTTTTCCCAACCACATTGAACTTAGGCGACTCAGTGACAGGAACCACGCCACCTCAAGGCATTGGTGAAGTCCTGCATACCCTACTTTTTAAGTTGGTCGATAACCCAATCAGTGCATTGATGAATGCCAACTACATCGGTATCTTGGCTTGGGCCATTGGTTTAGGACTCGCCCTTCATCACGCCTCAGAGAGCACCAAGGGAGTGTTTGAAGACCTTAGCCACGGGGTATCACAAATTGTTCGCTTTATTATCCGTCTAGCCCCTATTGGTATCTTCGGTTTAGTTGCCTCCACTTTTGCAACCACAGGGTTTGACTCTCTATTAAACTTTGGACACTTACTGGCTGTTTTGCTTAGCGCAATGATATTTATTGCCCTAATCGTCAACCCGCTGATTGTCTATATCAAAACAGGCGTTAACCCATACCCATTAGTTCTTCAATGCTTACGTGAAAGTGGCGTGACGGCATTTTTCACGCGTTCAAGCGCTGCCAATATTCCAGTCAATATGAACTTGTGTGAAAAACTGAAGTTGGATGAAGATACTTATTCTGTCTCTATCCCACTGGGCGCAACCATTAATATGGGTGGCGCAGCCATTACCATCACAGTGCTGACACTCGCAGCCGTGCATACACTAGGGATCGATATTGATATTACCACCGCGATCCTCTTAAGTTTGGTTGCGGCCATTTCCGCGTGTGGCGCCTCTGGTGTTGCGGGTGGGTCACTCCTATTGATTCCCCTAGCTTGTAGCCTCTTTGGTATTTCTAATGACGTTGCAATGCAGGTTGTCGGAGTTGGCTTTATTATCGGTGTGATCCAAGACTCAGCCGAAACCGCGTTAAACAGCTCAACGGACGTTGTCTTTACTGCGGCAGTGTGTCGTAGCAAGCAAAACTAACGCGAGCGTTAAAAACAAAAAAACCGACATCATGTCGGTTTTTTTATGCCTATTATATCCGGTTAAAAGTGCTTCTGAGTAAAATCTAACGAGGGTTTTATATCCTTAGACTCTTCCACTTTGTCCACCGTCGAAGACGGTGACTGAGCGTCTTGTTGCTCATCATCGAGCGACGGTTCGACCAATGACACTCCTTGTTCTGGCGCATTGATATCATGCTCTGACGAAAGCGATTCGAACGGCACGTCCACTTTGTCTTCATCTGAGACAGGAATAGGCCGTTTATACAATCGGTTCAAAACTCGAATGAGCGCATGGTCAGACACGTCTTTGTTGATGATTTTTTTATGCAGCGGTTTTGCTAAAGACTGTAACCCGACCACGGATTCAACCCCAATTTTAGCGCCGACCGCATCACGAATGGCTTTAGCGGGTTCGTATTGGCACATTGCCGACAAGAAAAACCAGATGTAAGCAATTTCATTACCGTTTGTCCCGTAATCCATCCACGCATGACCCGCATGAAACATCGCTTCACGACTTCCCCGTTCTGATGCGCGTTCCAGCCAATAACAGGCTTTGCGATGATCACTGGACACACCGATACCATTCAGATAATGCAACCCCAATTTCATCATTGCCGCGGTATTACCCATGGTCACCGCTTGGTATAACCAATAATTCGAATCACTCGGCGAAGGGGATGGGTTGTCTTTAGCGACACACCAATCGGCCATAAACAAAATGGCATCGATAACGTTCTTCTCCGCGGCTTCCTGCATAAACGTCAACCCTCGCTGAACGTTTACCTCCGTTCCCGTACCTTCAATGAACAGTTTTCCGACTTCCATCTTGGCTAAGAGATCGCCATCTTGCGCACGTATATATGTCTCCCAAAAGTGAATTTTTTCGTTCATGATGACATCAGTACGCATACGCTTCGCTAAGCGGATAAGGCCAAAGATACCGTTTCTATCATCCATGGACGCCGCTTTTTCATACCAAAAAAACGCCTCATTGCTATTGCCACGTTCAGCCTCTTTCGCCAAATACAACATCGTTGGCACATGACCGGACTCCGCTTTGAATAAACGTTCTTTATGTTCTTGCTCGCGCATGCGTTGCAACGCTTTATGATAGGCGATTTCTTTGGCCGCTTTTTCTTCTTTTAGTCGACGTTTGCGCATCGATAACGCAATCATCCAAATAAAAATGAGGATAAGGGAAACCCCTAAAACACCGACCGCAATTCCAATATTATCCATGAAGTAATGTTCTTTTCTCTTAGTTTTATGACATCCGAGCACCAGTTAACACTCAGACTAAAGACATCAATTTGTAATAAAGCTTATCATACCTGACGCACGCTCAATGCCTCACCGCCAGGATTTATCTCCATAACACGTATTTAACCAGAGAAAATGCTGGAGCCCTGATGATTCGATCGCACCATGGCCTTTTCTTACGATGAACATCACGGAAAAGATAAAAGCATGCTGAAGAGTCTTGATAATAAAGTCAAAACAGCCCCTTAATTACGCGGTTTCTCATGAAAAAACCATACCTCGCAGGGCGTATTTTTCAATTACATACCTTGACCTATTAAAAACAAAGGCTTTAACTAAAGGTTAAGGCTGAAAAAGTCATCACTCACATGGAAGAAGTTGAATATTATCATGAATGATCTGGTCTCTACTCCTTACCCTCTCGGCGCAACACTTAACTCTCACGGGTGCAATTTTGCTATCTATGCGCCTGCCAGTTCAGATATCCAATTAGTGCTGTTTGATGAATTGGGCGAACACTACACTGAACATCCACTGCAACATAACTATGCCCATATTAAACATACGTATATCCCTGACATTAAGGAAGGTCAGTTATACGGATTTATTGTGACAATCAATGATAAAGCCCATTATATCTCCGACCCATACGCCCAAGCGATATCCGCACCGTTACACTACACCCCACCCTTCGATGAAAAAACCAGTTTCACCTTACCTAAGTGTGTTGTCACAGCAGACCATTTTGATTGGCAAGATAGCACCATGCCCAAACGGCCTAGAGAAGAGATGATATTGTGTGAAACCCATGTGAAAGGGCTCACTCAGTTACACCCAGATGTACCACCGCGCGAAAATGGCACGTATTTAGGATTGGTCAGTGAACCAATGCTGGAGTTTTATCAGCAACAAAATATCAATACGTTACAGTTGTTGCCTATCGCTGCCTGCATGCATGAGCCGCATTTGCTCGAAATGGATATGGTCAACTATTGGGGTTACAACCCTTATCTCTTTATGGCTCCTGATCCTCGCTATGCCCATAAAGACGCAGTGACCGAACTGAAAACGGCGGTGCGCGAGCTGCATAAAGCCGGTATAGAAGTGATACTCGATGTGGTATACAACCACACAGCAGAAGGCGGGGATAATGGTCTCATTTTTAACCTAAAAGCACTCGATCCGCACTATTATTTAATGCATGAAGAGCATTTTGCGAATTTTACCGGTTGTGGGAACACCCTGAATCTAGCCTATCAACCCTCACTCAACCTCGTCATGGATACGTTGCGCTTCTGGGTACAAAACTACCATATTGACGGATTTCGTTTCGATTTAGCCGCTACATTGGGTCGCTATGGCGATCAATTCCGCGCCGATGGCGGCTTTTTCAAAGCTATTGCTCAAGATCCAATTCTTAAAGACATAAAATTGATTGCCGAGCCTTGGGATATTGGTCCCAATGGATACCAAGTGGGGAACTTCCCGTTTGGTTGGAATGAGACCAATGACAAGCTCCGCGATGTCGCACGCAGCTTTTGGCGCGGCGATGCGGGCTATCTGAACGATTTTGCGACGCGTATTATGGGCTCGCGCGACTTATATAGTGCCGCCAATTGGCCATTTAAGTTAACGGTCAATTACATTACTTACCATGACGGTTTCACCATGCAAGATCTGGTGACTTATAAACATAAGCATAATGAAGCCAATGGTGAAAATAACCAAGATGGTCATGGTGATAATCGCTCTGATAATTATGGGGAAGAAGGTGAAACCTTCAATGTCACGATAAAAAGTCGCCGAGAACGTCAAAAGCGCAATATGGTCACCAGCATGTTATTTGCTTTCGGTATACCACACATACTGACCGCTGATCTCCTTTCGCATACTCAGCAAGGCAACAACAACGCATATTGTCAGGATAATGAATTAAGCTGGCTCAATTGGGAGCTCAATTCGTCACAAGAAGTCTTTCGTCACTGGGTAGCGAAAATGATGAAAGCTCGCCAACAATATATGGTGCCATTTATTCGTGCCTTCAGTGGTGAAACCCGTAATGACAATCGCGTATTTTGGCGTCGCGTTGATGGTCAAGAGATGAATATGGAAGATTGGGACAAGGTATCGTCCGTTGCACTGCATTTAGGAATGAACGAGGATGGTGACGAAATGCTCTACCTCATCAATCAAAGTCGTGCCCCCGCTCGCTTTCGTTTACCGACGGATAAACAACAGCAGTGGCAAATCATCTGTGATACCAATAACCTCCACAATAAAAAGTTAGGTATCACAGAAAAAGAACGCTTACAGTTGCCAACATCCATGTCGATTTTATATTTTTCGGCCAAGTAAAGGCATCATCGCCAACCTGATTGAATATGATTGTCCCTCCTGCCAGTTAAATTGTCACATCTCAACAATACGGATGGTTGAGTTGTGGCAGTTTATTAACATAACCCTGTTTTTCCCTTGATATTAAACTGCTCAAATAGACTGACATTAATCGTTAACGTTGCACATTGCCGATAAATTAAAATCACACAGCACCGCTTTAATAAAGAATGATAAATGGCTAAGTGATTGTTTGTGCATATCAATATTTGAGTGTAAAAGTTATCGCCCCGTTGGGGAAATAAAAAGGTGATCCCTATGCAGAAAACCGTTTCAGTGGTAATTCCTTGCTATAACGAAAGTGAGGTAATCGATCAGACCGTAGCAGAAATGTTACAAGTGACCCAAGGTATTGAGAACTATCAATTCGAACTGTTGTTCGTAAACGATGGCAGTGCGGACGATACCGAAAGTAAATTACTGCAGTACAGTAAGGAACATGACAATATCCACCTGATATCCTTTTCACGTAACTTCGGTCACCAACCTGCCGTGTCTGCGGGCATTCAGGCAAGTACAGGGGATGCCGTCGTTCTGATTGATGCAGACTTACAAGATCCACCGCAACTGATCGATGGCATGATCAAACTTTGGGAACAAGGCTATGATGTCGTCTATGGAACTCGGGAAAATCGTGAAGGCGAATCACGCTTCAAACTCGCCTCAGCAAAATGGTTCTACCGCATACTCAACTACTTATCGGAAGTTCCTATTCCATTAGACACAGGCGATTTTCGTTTGATGGACCGTCAAGTGGTTGATCAACTAAATGCAATGCCAGAAAAGCACCGTTTCATTCGTGGCATGGTCAGTTGGATTGGTTTCAATCAAACGTCGATTACCTACAAACGTAATGAGCGTTTTGCAGGCGAAACCAAATACCCACTGAAAAAAATGTTGTCATTCGGGTTAGATGGCATCCTCTCGTTTTCCGTCAAACCGCTCAAACTGTCCATCGTTACTGGCTTTATTTCTTCCGGTATCGCGCTCGTCATGTTGTTTTATACCATTTATATCCGCTTAGCGACGGACCAATGGCAATCTGGTTGGGCATCCATGCTCGTTGCGATGCTATTTATCGGGGGCGTGCAATTGATTTCTATCGGTATTTTAGGCGAATACATCGCGCGTATTTATAGTGAATCAAAAGATAGGCCACTGTATATCGTCAAAAAAGACATCAAACAACCGAGAAAAGATGATGAATCTGACCTCGATTAAGCAAACGCTGTATACAAACGCCAAACAAAAGCTACGGTTTGCAGCGGTCGGCGGTTTAAATACCGCCGTGTCTTACTTCGCTTTTGTGACTATTTTTCAGTTGCTCGATAATTATATTCTGGCTTCTGTGCTCGCGTACTGCATTGGTGTTATGTGCAGTTTTCTTCTTAACCGCGGATTTGTCTTTAATAGTCAGCACCAGAAAGGGCAGTTAATTCCGTTCATTCTGGTTAATCTTGCCTCATTAGGAGCAAGTACGCTCAGCTTGTATCTACTGGTATCAGGGTTACATATCAACGCGTACATTGGACAGTTTTTCAGTATTTTTGTGTCCATGACAATGAACTATATAGGCTATCAACGCATTTTTAAAAATGGTATTAGTTTGAAAACACTTACTCAAAACATCGCAGGTGAGGTGCATCCTATGAATGTCTCATCGTTAATTCGCGCCGCGTTATTTCTCGCGTGTCTTGCAGTCACACTGCATAATATTTATACCTCCGTCCTCATCAATATCGCCCATGATGCCCTGCCATATATGGCGCATTATGCAGACAAGTTTACCTCGGAAGGTCGTTGGATTAACTTTGCCGTTTTTCCAATCAGTAGCAGTTTGAACCCCCAATTAGCCAATGCTCTCTGTTTTCTTTTCATTGGTGTATTTGGCTATAACGTGTCACGCTCCCTCAGCCGTGATCGTTGGTTAGCCGCATTTTTTGCACTGACGGTAATGAATATCCCCTACTACACCATGCTGTTCAAATGGCCAATGACGCTACTACCAGGTTGTATCATGTTGGCGGTATTTAGCTATTACCGTAACCGCTTATCCATACCAAGTATGTTACTCATCTCAGGTGTGCTGCTCTTTGCCACCTATCCCGCGTTCTATTTTGTGATGCCGTTAATCTATCTCGCCTACCTAAAAGACCGTAATTACAAAGATATTTTGGTCTTTATGCTGTGGTGGGCTGCGGGTTACATTCTGGGCTATCTCATCGGTAATGGGCTCATTTATCTCTACACTTGGATATTTGAAGGCCACGCTCACTTCATGCAAATGGCGTCATGGCGTAAAGAAACCCCATTAACAGGTTTTGAATCATTACTTAATAATGTCGATAAAAGTGCGGGTGACTTTACTCGGAATGCCAACTACATTTCGGAGCTAAGCCCATGGTTCTACCTGCCCGCGCTGGGAATTACGCTGCTCACAGTGAAAGACAATGTGAAGTATTTCTTAGTCGTACTTGCAGTGATCATTTCCATCTATGCCAGTGTGATTGTGTTGGGTGTGCACGTGCCGCTTCGCTCGGGTATCACGCTACCGCTCGGCATTGCCATGGTGGTGTTCCTGCTAAAACACCCGTGGGCAAAGTATATCAACCTTATTCTGCTGCTGATTCCGTTGGCCTATCAGACATACAGCTACAACCATAAATACAATAATACGCGGATCATTATGGCGAATGTCATTGAAAAAAATGATGTAAACCACAAAATTGCTGATAAGTCTAAATACGATAAGATCGTAGCAACCGTGGATAAGGAAAAGATGAGTGAATGGCTAAAAAACGTCACACACTCTAAGCAATTTAATAACTTATCAAACTTGGAATACCATATGATTCGTCCGTATTTCTACAAACTAGGATGGCCAGATTCCGCCATTACGGTCAACTATATCCACCAAAAGACGCCGATTAAGGGGGAAACCGAAGTCTCGATTAAAGACCGCACGCTCTACGTTCACTTCGAGTAATCATCGCTCTTTTGATGGTCATCAGCGCGCACCGGAGTCGGTGCGCGTTTTTGCATGATAACGTTGCCGCACACTCAAAGATGGGCATCGCCTTCTTTACCAAGATAATGCTTAATATATGAATGGTAAATTACTGATAACCTTCCCTAATTTCACTTACCAATTAAAATCATTAAATTTAAAAAGTTCATAAACATCACAAGCAAACGTGACCGTTGTCGGATAGGAAGCCATCATTAACCTTTCTAATATGTGCTAGGTTAACCAGCCACAAAAGGCATACCCTTTTATAACAATAATGCCTCTTATTGATAACTTATCACAACAGACACAGGTCACAGGAGATATTTTGAATTCTATTACTATGGGTGTGATCGGCAACTATGCTGGCCACCTCTCCGGCGCAGAAAACGTACAAGAAAACGAACATCCAAGTGGGCTATTTGTTATCGATCACAATGCGTCCTCACTGACAACCGATGCCATTATCCACTACCCAACCAAAGGTGAGAATATTGATATCGAACCTGAGTTCGTTATTGAATATGACATTATTTATGAGGGTGAACAAGTCAGCCAAGTGCGTGGACGTCGCATGACCATTGGTAACGATATTACTATCCGCCAATTAAAAGACGAAACCAAAATCAGTGCTCGTAAATCATGGGGCAAAGCATCTAAAGGCGTATATTCACAGTGGTGGTCACTGGACTCACTGACCGATTTATCCGATATCAGCCTCATCTCGTACATTGAAACCAATGGCGAATGTCATCTCGCCACTCAACCGCTAGAAACCCATCAAATCAAGCTTTTTGGCGCGGCGCTGGAAGACTGGCTCGTCACAACGCTGAATAATCAAGGTTCTCACGGTATGTTTGACCAACTATTACCGCAACTTAAAGCCAATGGCTACCCTACAACACTGACGTTATTTACAGGCGCTCCAAACTACACCGATTGGGGAAAAACCTACTTCCTGCAACCGGATGATATCATGCACATCATTGGCTACCGTACCAGCGAATATGATCATCAAGAGGTGATGGACTTATTTGCCAGTAATAACATTCAAGCAGTGCCTAATATCTTATACCTGAAGCAAAAGATGAAAGACGCAGAGCTTGTATCCTGATTATCATGAATGATGACAAAGGGGCCTGACAACCCCTGTCTATTGGCAATAAAAAAGAGCGGCTCACCGCTCTTTTTTTTTACTACTGATATCAAATGCGCGGCAAAAACACTTCCGCCATCATACAACGCACACTGCCACCGCCGATTTTCTCGATGGTCGTGACATCGATTGGCAATAGCTCGCCATACTGACGTAACCGTTGAAGTTGGTCCGGATGGAAGGCTTCATAAGCGGATTGGGAAAGAACAATCACCGGTTTGCCACTCTCTGTTATTACGACCAACACATTTCCGCAGAAACGATTCATCTGTTCAATCGTAATATGTATCACGTCTTTATTAGCCATGAGACGCTCAATCACGGCACGTCGTTGTGTTGGCTCAATGACTTCATCACAAATGATACAAAACGCCTCCCCCAACGCCATCATAACGTTCGTGTGGTACACACTCTGACCGGAAGGCAGGCTTGTTCTAAACGGAACGGTTTCATAACCGATGTGGGCAGCATATTCGTCTAATACCGTTTCATCACACCGCTGCGACAACGCAGCATAAATAACGCCAGCATGATGATCCATCACCATTGCGCCGGTACTCTCTAGATATTTTTCAACCGCAATGTATTGAGAGAACGTGTCCACGCCTTGTACAGCCCAGCCAGCCTGCTTTAATACTGTCGATAGAGCCTCTGGACGCACTTCAACTTGACGATTTTCTGAGGCCATTGGAAACGTAATCAAGCGCCCATCGGCCATCGTACTAAACCAATTATTCGGAAATACCGCATCAGGCGTCGGAGTCTCTGACAGTGGGTAATCAAATTCAATGACCGTAACACCCGCCTCGCGCACCCCATTCACAAGCCGCTCGTACTCCACCATTGCTCGCTGTTGAACCGTCTCGGTGGTGAGTGATAAAGGCGTCTGGAATTCATTATCGCCTGCTGTTTGTTCATTAAACTGAAATTCTTTCGGGGGGACAACGACAACCGCATCGGCATACTGCCCATGGCGTGGATAAAAAGGTTGAGCCAATTTGTTTTGCATAACGTCACTCACTACGTAGATAGTTTCATTGTTAGTCTAGATACTTCTCTCACTCTCGGCAACGTTACCTGACCGTGTAATAAAGACCATTGACAATTTAAACACCATTTAGTGAATCTTATCTTCCTAGTCTCTTCACTTCCGTGACTGATCGATCAGTTCCATAAACCAAAGCCAAGCTCATTCATACCTTTTCTCTGGCTCCGTTTTCTCTTAGAATTCAGACTATCATGTTTCTCAACAAACAGACTTCTTATGAATAAAAGTGTTATTACGAACCTCATCGCTCTCATCTTGCTTGTCACCGGCTACTTCATGCACAATGATCTCGCTCTCAATGCCGGTTTATTTGCTTTTTCAGGCGCCATAACCAACTGGCTAGCGATTCATATGCTGTTTGAAAAAGTGCCGGGACTTTACGGTTCTGGGGTTATTCCAGCTCGTTTCGAGTCGTTCAAGGCCGCCATAAAAACGTTAATGATGGAGCAGTTTTTTACATCAGACAATATTCAACGCTTTTTACAAAAAGAGACCACTTCAGGAAATGGTATCGATCTGGAGCCGGTTATTGCCAGTGTTGATTTTAATCCGGCATTTGATTCTCTCGTAGAAGTCATCGAACAATCCAAGTTCGGTAGTATGTTATCCATGTTTGGTGGCGTAGAAGCCCTGCAGCCAATGCGAGAACCTTTCATAGAAAAAATGCAAATATCGATGAAAAGCATCAGCCAAAGTGACACTGTCAAAAAGGCACTGCAATCGCAACTCCAATCCGAGATGGTTCAAGAAGAGATTCAGGAAAAAATCGCCAGCATCATTGAGCAACGCCTCAATGAGCTAACACCACAACTGGTCAAAGAAATGGTGCAAAAGATGATCAAAGAGCACCTTGGCTGGCTGGTCGTTTGGGGAGGCATCTTTGGTGGCGTCATAGGTATCGTTTCGACGCTGCTGCTTTAATACCGAAAGGCCAGTTCAATGACTGGCCTTTTTTCATTTAAGAACGTTCTCGATTCATCAGAGGTAGACTCTTAATGCGCTCTACCGAATAGTGCCTAGGCACGCACCAATATAACCCACCGACTAAAGCCACAGCACCAACCAAATCGATGGGGCTATGCATGCCTAACCATAGGCGTGAATATGCCACTCCCAAGGCCCAGAGGACGAGTACTCCGAGAGAAACATAGCGTTTTTGTTCAATAAATAATGACCCAAAGAACAACGCACAAATGGTGACAAAAATCGTATGTCCCGATGGAAACGCATAATCTAAGTGCTGCTTCCATGACTCTAATCGCCAATGAGAGATATAGCTTTGCATATCATTGAGAACATCAAGCTTTTGAGCCACACCTAATTTATAAAAATGAGCGGGTTCAGGCAGCAACAAATGTTGCGTCATCACAGTGGTATAAGGTCTTGGTATCTCAGTAAAATCTTTGATTCCCAATTTCAAAATATTAGCGATCAAAAATAAGATGAACATCTGCGCGACCAAACTCAAGCAGCGCTGTGTTGAGTAAGACGAGCCTTTTAATGCCCATACAAACCAAACTAGGACAAAACAGGCGGCGACCCAGCCTTGCGCGGAGTCGGAAAGATAATGCATGGTAAAGCCAAGAATCGGGGTTGGTTGCTTAAGTAAGTTCACTGGCCAGAAGAAAACGCACGTCATGCCAATCATTAACGTGATAATACACAGCAACAAATACACTCTTTTGTCGCGGTTTTCTCTCCAGCGAATGAATTTCATATCAACCCTTCCTAACTTCTACACTACCCATGTAGTGTAATTCGCATAGCAACGAGTTGTATCAGTATTCTGTAAATTCACTGTTATTGTCACCCAAAAGAAACGGGTCGGAACAGGGAATATGATTATATAAAACATGAACTTACAATAACATTAAGGGTTTTTAGTTTTTCAAAGGTAAAGCCCGTGAGGCTTGGAGAACATGTAAAATGATGCGTTGCTTATTGGCTTCAAGGCGATGAGCTGGCACCATCACCGTCACTGCTCCTATCAGTTTCGATCCTTTCATCACTGGCGCGCTAACTCCCGACACACCCGAGTCGATTTCTGATGTGCTACATGCGTATCCCTGTTGACGAATTTGCTCTAGATCTTGCTGCCATTGTTCTAATCGATGCTCTTCACCAAAATGACACAGTATTTTTTCACACCTTGCCTCTGGCAAAAATGCCAACATCACTTTCGATGAAGCCCCTCGCAATAATGGCTGGCTTTGCCCCTGTACAAAACTACAACGAAGCGCCTGCATGCTCTCTTTTTGGCTGACACACAAAGCTCGATACCCCACTGGCACCATGTACGCGGCCATTTCTCCAGTCTGCTTTTGTAAACGCGACAACACGGCATCCACTTCTTCAAGGTTATGCGGACTACCACGATAACTGCGCATTAATAACAGAGCCGCCGGTCCGATAATTAACGATTTATCGTGAGCACTCTCTTCAATCAGGTTCCATTCTTTCAGCAATTTCAGGTGTCGATATAAGCTACTTAATGGTACCTGTAACTGTTCACTTAACACTTTGGCTGGCACTGGCTCCTCATTAACCGCAACTTGCATTAATAACTGCAATGCTTTCTCATTAACTAGGCTTGCGTTCGAGGTGGTGGTTTTCATTGTTGTCTAACCTTAAGGAAATCATACCGTTGATTATTTTCTTATATTTTGGGAATAGAAAATACACCTATCTCTTTATTTCTTAATATTTGAGAATTAAATACAATCCTCTCGATAAATAGCCCCTAAGCACTGGCTTTGACACCCAAAAAAAGCCGACATGCACGCAGTCATATCGGCCCTTTATCAATAGAGTCGCGTCCTAGGACAATTTAAACGTCGCTACTTTTGCCTTAAGATCTTCTGATTGACCATTCAAATCCGTGGCCTGCACTAAGGCATGCTGTGCGCCATCGACCAGTTGATCCGTCACATCTTTAATCGAAGTAATGTTGGCGGTGATTTCATCGGTGACATGCGTTTGCTCTTGCGCAGCCGTGGCAATTTGTGTCGCCATATCGCTGATTGAGGTCACGGAGGCTCGAATCGCGTCTAACGCTTCTGTCGCCTTATCGGCATCTTCTACGGAGTGCTGAGCAAGCGATTCACTCTGTGAAATCATATCAACGGCTTTTTGCGTGTTGCTTTGTAATGTCGAAATGGTCGCTTTAATCACATCAGTCGATTTATGAGTTCGCTGAGAAAGCACGCGGACTTCATCAGCCACAACAGCGAACCCGCGACCTTGCTCCCCGGCGCGAGCCGCTTCTATCGCGGCATTTAATGCCAACAGATTGGTTTGTTCCGCTATTTCCTGAATGGAGGTTAACACCGTTGCAATCTCTTGTGAGTGATGATTCAGCTCAGCAATGACGCCCGCGGCGCGTTGCACTTCTTCCGCTAAATGCGTAATCGAACGTCGAGAGTTATCAACTAACGTGAAACCTTTGTCGGTATTTTCTGATGATTGGTGCGCCGCATTGGCAGTATGATCGGCATGAGAAGCAATTTCTTGCGTCGCAGAAGACATTTCTGTCACAGCGGTAGCAACCAATGTAATTTCTTGCTGTTGTGTTTCCAGCTCAGCAACGGAACGATTGGTATGTTGAGTCGATTCTGTTGCCTGCAGGCTCAATTGCTCTGCTTGCTGACGAATATGACTAATCAACGCCTGTAAACTTTCCACAAAGCGGTTAAAATTATTCGCCAGATCGCCAATCTCATCTTGGCTTTCAACAGGCATACGTCGTGTCAGGTCACCATTGCCATCAGCAATATCTTTGAGCGCTAAAGAAACATTTTTCAATGGTTTAAGTAATACATTACACAATACATTAAATAAGAGTACGCAAAGAATCACAACAATAACCGTCGCAATGACTTGGAACCACAATGAATGGTATAGCGGTGCAATTAATGAATGGTGATTAAGCACAATCACCGTACTCAATTCCGTCCCTGGTATTGGCTTAGCAAAGAGATCCATTTCTTGTCCGTCGACGTCGACTAACAAACGGTGTCCTTGATTGGCGCTTTGCTGGATATCAGCGAAATTCAACCCCAATTGATTGACGCTTTTATTTAATAAATCCGTGTCTTTATAAGTAAAAATATTGCCTTCACGATTGGCAATAAACATGTAACCTTCACCGGGTAATACGACTTGCTTCATCGTATTGATGATATCGGTAATTTGCATGTCCGCACCTAACACCAGCGACTGTCCATTAATGGTGATGGCTTTCCCCATCGAGACCACATTGGCGCCAGTGGCAGAAGCAACCGTTGGGTTATCCATAAACACACGGCTAGGGTTGGCTTGCGCATTTTTGTACCATCCCCATTGGCGTGGATCATCGTTCCCTTTCGCTAAGGTCACGCCATTGGCGTTACGTTGCGACCCGTCTGGATACGCCAAAAAGACATTATCAAAACCCGCCGATTTCTTAAGCTGAATCAGTCTGTCGACAATTTCGCTGTCTGGTATTTGGGAATGTAAGGATGTCATCACACGTGATTTTACCTGCAACCAATCCGCAACGTATTGATTGTAGGAAGACGATGAGTTGTCCAAACTCTGATCGATACTCTTATCTAAGCGTGACAACGAGGATTGAAACGCCAGCGTTTCAACAATTAAACTGCCGAGAATAATCGCCAGACTCGCCGCTAACGCCAACTTCGTTCTCAATGATAAACTTTTCAACATATTAAATCCTACGACTCAGTTATTTTTATGACTCATTTCTTTTTATAATGGTATGACGCAGCCCTGTGGGTGTGGATGCCTCTAATCGATTAGGTAAAGCCATCCGTTCCATAAAACTATTGCGCCGTACGATTATATTTTTTCCTGCATGAATTAAATGAGAAGTAGGCATAAAAAATGAATAGTCAGCGAGTTGACTATTCTATTGAGATCGCAAAAACGGAAGTGAACACGTCACTTCCGTTTGTTTGCAGGCTAACTTTTTTGCCAAGGCAGGGCATTGCGTTGATAGTATTGCCAACTAAACCACAAGCTGAGCGCCCCGAGTAAGAAATAAGCCCCTAAGCTAAATCCGCCATACCACTGCAACGTTCCCATCAAAGCATCCCCTGAGAGAAGACGAAATGGCACAGACGATACTCCAGACACTAAGTGGCTGAGCGCATGAGTGCCTAGCAGCGACGGCGTTAACCACTGAATCGCATAAGCGCCAATAATCATGGCAAGTAATGGCGACTTAATAAACTGCGACACCAACATGGCCACGCAAGCAATCGGTAGACTGAATAACGAAATGGCCCCCATCACCCCTAAGTAGCGCAGAAAACCTTCGAGCATGGTCAGTGCGTAATATGAAAACGATCGATTGGATGTCAACAACGCAGAAAACAAGCTCACTTCAGCTTGAATCAAGAGGAATAAGAGCGAACAGATAACTGGAATCACCCCTAAGCCAAAGACCAACTTTGACCCGTAGATTTGCCATTCAGAAATAGGCATGCTGCGCCAAAAAACCACACTCCCTTCCGTACGCTCCTTGCGTAACGTTTTCGGGAAATACGTCGTGGTCATTAACAAGGAAACCAAACCAACGAAAAACAGCGCAATATTTAAATGATCAAAGCTCGTTAATCCTTGTTCCGCCATGAAAGAAGAACCCATCGCTTGATTCATGTCGTTGAAATTATTCATCTCAACATGCACAGAAACATTGCCCTGAGTAATAAACAACAAGGTTAATGCAATACTGACAATACCAGTCCATAGCGGACCTTTGATTACGCGCGGATGCTCAATGAGCTCTTTTTTAAGCAATGTGATAAAAACACTCATAGATTATGCTCCTTTTGCAACGCAATAAAGACATCCGCCAATTTTACAGTGTAAATATGACCCCATGGCTCTAGCACCTCTCGTTGATGACCACGTAATAGCCAGCGTGTAGTTCCTAGACCGGATTCCGATGCGATCGGCGCGAACGCTTTAATCTGGGCATCGTGAGTATTTGGCGCTTCGAGTATAAAAAACTCGTCCGTTAAATCTGTCATAGTGGAATGCAAAATTTGTCGGCCTTGTTTTAAGATCAGCACGTCCGTTAAGAGATGCTCAATTTCACCCACTTCATGACTCGCAATGATCACTGAGCGTTGACCTTCACCTTCTTCAAACCACGTCAACATTTGACGATAAAATGTATCGCGATACATCAAATCCAGCCCTAACGTCGGCTCATCCAAAATCAAAATTCGACACTGAGTCGCCATCACAAGCGCAAGATGCACCTGCACTTTCATTCCTTTGGACAATGCGCCAATCAAACTTTTTAGAGAAATCGATGTTTTAGCCAGCAACTCTAGAGCATGCGGCTTTTTGAAATCCGGATGCACCCCCGCGGTATAATCCACCAGCTGCTGTACCGTCATCCAGTCCGATAAACTATTCGTATCCGAGATACAGGCGATGTTTCTCATCGCTTGAGCATGCTGTTTAATAGGATCACAACCATTAATATCAACCTGACCTTCAAACGCTTGCAACCCTAATAAAGAGCGAATCAACGTCGATTTTCCAGCGCCATTATGTCCCAACAATCCAAGAACTTGCCCAGGTTGTACGATAAAATCGAGCCCTTGCATCGCATACTCTGCATTTGCTTGGGAGTAAGTTTTACTTAAGTTACGTGCCGTGATTAACGCCTTCATTATTTTCTCTCCATGATGGTTCGTAAATGAACAACCAGCTCAGGAATATCAATATTTAACTGCTGTAATGTTGTCGCAAGCTCAGGAAGCTGAACCTCTAAAAAATGCTGACGATGCGCGGATTTCAGGGTTTCTTGAGCACCAGAACAGACAAACATTCCTTGGCCTCGTCGCTTCTCTACCAGCCCCTCATCCACCAAGCACTGATAACCTTTGGCAACCGTTAAATGATTAATTTTTAAATCCATCGAAACTTGGCGAACGGAAGGCAATACTTGTCCTTCTTGCCACTGTCCGAGACGTATTTGCTCACGAACATGCTCAGCCAATTGTCGATAAATGGGTTCTTTATCGTGCCATTCCATCGTAAAACCTACGTGGTGTTATAGTTAACTATAACACTATATCTTATAGTCACAAGATGCAAGGATTGTGATCGATTTTTCTCACGAATCGACACGGCATTCGATTGTACCCTTGAGCAAAGAAGCTCATAATAATGTGATTTCATGTGATATTTTTATGAATTTAAGCATTTACTCATACAGCGACCTTGCTTTTACCCACAAATATCGGCACCCTCTTTTACCAATACGCATTAGCGATATAAAGGACCATTCGAATGAAAACATTAACAACGTTACCCTGCTTACTCGCCCTTACGTTTGCTGCTTCGGCATCAGCCAACGTCACCATCAAAGTGCCCAGTTCCGTCGATATGCTGGTTGTCGATAGTGCCAAACCTCATGAAAATGGTGGGTTATTTGATGCGGTCAAAACCATTGACTTAAAAGATGGTCAACATCAAATACTGTTTCGCTATAAGCCCGTCTTCACAGAAGGTAATGATCGCTATACCGTAGAAAGTGAACCGCTCCTCGCCACCTTTACGGCAGAAGATGAAACCATTTCTTTTAATTTTCCAGACTATCGTAACCGCCGTAATGCGGAGAAAAAAATCGATAACATGTCATGGTCTCTGGTGGATAGTGACGGCAACACCATCAAAGCAAAACAAGATAAGTTAATTAAAGAAGGTTTACAGATTGGGCGTGATTACCCAAAAGAGGTCACCGAATACAACCGTAAAGGTGGAGTCGCAGCCATTGGTGTCGCGGCCGCACAAACCACAATGAATGGTCAGCAACCATTGCCGAAAAATGTCCAACCCGCCGATAATACCGCTGAGCAAATGCTGCACTTCTGGTATTCAAAAGCAACTCCGCAAGCAAAAGCGCGTTTTAAGCAGTTTGTGAATCAGCAATAATTGGGCCACAAGAGTAGACGACAAAAAGGAGCACAACGAGCTCCTTTTTATCTATATAACAATAGGTATGGTGATAAGCTTAACTACTAGCGCCACAACAGCATAGCGATCGTGGTCAACAAAATTACACAGACAATATTGAGGTAAATCCCCACTTTCATCATCTCTTGTTGCTTAATGTAACCCGTACCATACACAATGGCATTCGGTGGGGTTGCAACCGGCAGCATGAAGGCACATGACGTCGCGACACCGATCAACACAGAGAGCAACACCGGAGAGAGTCCGAGCGCCTCAGCGACCGTTGCAAAGACAGGCACCAATAGCGCTGCACTCGCGGTATTACTCGCAAACTCAGTCAAAAACACCACGAACAACGTAATCACAATAATAATGACAACAATATTGTACTGAGAAATCAGTGCATTTAGCTCATGAGCTAAGAATACACTCGTGCCAGTTTGCTTTAAGACATTACTTAAACAAATACCACCACCAAACAGCAATAAAACGCCCCAGTCCGCGGTTTTCTCTATGTCTTTCCAGTGCACCACTCGGGCGAAACTCACTAACACAATCGCCCCAAGTGCAATGATCGTATCAAAACTTTTAAACCCACCTAAATAGCCGTTAATCGGTTTACTGAAAATCCAGAAGAAGACGGTTAATGCAAAAATCCCCAGCGTCACCACTTTGCCTTTATCCCAAGCAACCGGTTTATGGTTGACCTCAAAATTACCACTGAGATCCGGCTTGATGACCCAATACATCACCAGTAACGCCACCGGTAGCAAAATAATCACGGTCGGCAAGCCAAACGACATCCATTGAGTAAACGATAATCCAACTTCCGCAGCGGCAATCGCATTAGGTGGACTGCCGACCAGTGTGCCAATACCGCCGATGCTGGCGCTGTATGCCACTCCCAGTAACACAAACACATAGGTTCGATGACCTTGTTGGCTATCCACGTTGCCAAGGATCCCTAACACCAGTGGCAACATCATGGCAGCGGTGGCCGTATTACTGATCCACATTGAGAGAAAGGCGGTCACCGCAAATAGCAAAAACACCGCGATGTTTAAACGCCCTTTGGCCAGAATAAGAACTTTATCTGCAATAACCTTATCCAGACCTTGTTGATGAAGTGCTGCGGCTAATGCAAACCCTCCCAAGAAAACGAAAATAATCGAGCTGGAAAAGTTATTGAGCGCCGTTTGTGTATTAAACACCCCCGATAACACAGCTATGATCGGCACTAAAATCGCGGTGACAGTGACATGTAACGCTTCGGTCAGCCATAACACCGCAGTAAACACCAAAATGCTCAACCCTAACACCACGTTCGGCTCATAAGGTAATGTGTTATACAAAATCGCGAACAAAATAATATCAGCAATAACAATCAGACTATTTCGGTTAAATAACCACTCTCGAGTGTTATTAGGCAGAGGGACCTGATCATTTCTATTTGTTGTCATTGTTATTTTCCTTTATGCCGTCGAGTATCCTATCGTTTCGTGCCCTACGTTATAGGCTAAAACACGTTGAAACATTGTTAAGCTAATCAAAACTCGCTCGATTACTCACTGGTAACCTCATGATAAAATACTAAAAACAATGCTCAGATCACATATTGACGCCTACACTGACAATAACAGACTGGATGATCCTATTTACCATTGAATACGGCTTGCAAATCTATAGATAATCCGTTTATAAAAAATAATAATATCTTTTAAAACAACAAAATAAATAAAAAACCATGATTAAAATAACTTTCATAAGAAATAGGCAGTGAAACATCAACATTTATAATTAAAACGGCTAAAAATAGACAAAACTGTCTCAAAAAATAAAAATAGTGATGATTATTTACACATATTACTTTTCCATAACACTTCTCAACCTGTTGGATATGTGAAACAATTCACACTTACCTCTATAGCAAGATTTTCAGTTCTACTAGGAATCCCTATGTCTACCATTTTGGATCAGTTGGCATTTTCTGCGTCAATTACTGGGCCTATTTGTTTAATGCTCGTACTCGGTGTGATATTTAAACGCATCAACCTCATCAATGAGAACTTTATTGATGTCGCCTCAAAAGTTGTGTTCAAAGTCACTCTCCCGGCCTTACTATTTTTAAGTATTGTGCAATCCGATCATGATTTTGCCTCAAGTACGTCGTTAGTGATGTTTGCTGTCGTGGCGAACTTCTCCTTTTTCCTATTCTCCACCTTCTCAACGAATCAAGTATTTAAAAATAACCCGGATAGCGGCGTCATCATTCAAGGCGGCTTTCGCTCCAATACGGGGATTATTGGTTTAGCCTACGTCGCGAATGCGTATGGCAGTAACGGCGTGGCGTTAGCGGCGCTGTATGTCGCGTGTACAACCATGCTCTACAATGTTCAAGCCGTGATCACACTGACCCCGAAAGGATCGCAATCGACAGCACAAGCAACAAGAGTCATGCTAAAAAGCATCCGTAAAAATCCGCTGATTATTGCCATCGTTACAGGGTTTGTGTTTTACGCGCTATCGATACCGATTCCTAAGATTGCCTCGGATGCGGGCCATTATTTTGCAAATATGACGTTACCGTTAGCACTTTTATGCACCGGCGGCTCCTTAGACCTTAAAGCCATGAGCTCAGATAAAGGACCAACGTGGTTTGCCAGCCTGACAAAACTCGTATTCTCACCGCTGTTGATCACTGGCGCAGGGCTCCTCTGTGGCTTCAAGGGATTAGAACTTGGCATCATATTCCTAATGAGTGCATCCCCCACCGCCGCGACAAGTTATGTGATGGCGCGAGCCATGGGTGGCAACGCCGCACTGGCCGCGAATATTATTGCAATCACCACCGTATTATCATTATTAACCTGTACGATTGGTATTTTTACTCTGTCGTCATTCCAACTGTTCTAACGTTTTAACGCCGAGGTACCGGCTTCAATACGGCCTTCTTTCGTCACCTTAACGGTTCATGTAAGGTGACGCCTTCTCTTCCTAACAGTACTGATAAGCCACTCAAAAATCGTAGGTAATTTATTATTGGCCTATCACACTTAACGCATATCAATTCTCTCTTTCAACAACGTGTGATCGCCATTACAACACATCAGCACTTAACCCCTTACTCTTGATTTCAACCGGATTGTGACTGTCTAGACAGGCAAAACCTGGGTGCTTTCACTGCGCTCAGGTTTTTTTATAATCATAAGAAAGGAAGCCCTACATGCAAAAATACACCTTACTTTCATTACCGCTGGCACTACTGCCGTTAAGCGTTTTGGCGGCAACTCAGCAACCGACATTGACGGCCGATCACGTGCCTTTAATCACCGTTGATAACCACCAATTTAAAGATCTCAATCGAGATGGCGAACTCAATCCTTATGAAGATTGGCGACTGTCCGATGAGCAACGCGCCAACGATCTTGTCTCGCGCATGACGCTCTCGCAAAAAGCAGGCGCGATGATGCATGCGTCCGCTCCCTCACCAAGCAGTGTATTAGGGCGTGGGCCTGTCTATGATTTGACTTTACTCAAGAAAATGATTCAAACCGATCATGTGAATGCCATGATCACGCGCTTAGATGGGGATAATCCGCAGCGTTTCGCCGAGCAAAACAATGCGCTGCAAGCACTCGCAGAAGACACTCCTTTAGGCATCCCTGTGACAATAAGTACCGACCCACGCAACGCCTATCACTACTCTGTACACGATGACATTGATAGCGCCGCCGCCGGGAAATTTTCGCAATGGCCAGAGTCACCGGGTTTTGCCGCCATCAACGATAAAAAGCTCACGCGCCAATATGCCGACATTCTGCGCCAAGAGTATCGCGCTGTCGGCATCACTGAAGCATTGTCTCCACAAGCCGATCTCGCCACTGAGCCGCGCTGGGCTCGGATTCAGGGCACATTCGGGGAAGACCCACAAACTGTGCATGATATGGTGGAGAGCTACGTAGAAGGCATGCAAAACGGCCGTGACGGACTCAACGCAGGTAGTGTTATCACTGTGGTCAAACATTGGGTTGGGTACGGCGCTGCAAAAGATGGTTGGGATAGCCATAGCGCCTACGGTCAATACGCCAATTTTGAAGACAACAATTTAGACCAACATATTTATCCATTTACTGGCGCTTTTGATGCGAATGTGGCGAGCATTATGCCTACCTATTCCATCCTACAGGGCGTGAAAGTAGACGGCCAACCGATTGCTCAAGTGGGGGCAGGATTTAATCGCTACTTACTCACGGATCTATTACGCAATCAATATCAATTCGATGGTGTGATCTTAAGTGATTGGCTCATCACGGCCGATTGTAATAACACATGTTTGCATGGCGCCGAAGACGGCAAAGAAGGCAGACCGGAAGATTTGGGGATGTCTTGGGGCGTCGGTGATTTGTCAATAGAGCAACGCTTTATCAAAGCCGTCAAAGCGGGCGTCGACCAATTTGGTGGCGTCGCTGATCCAACCCCTATTGTGTCTGCAGTGAACAAGGGGGACTTGAGCCAAGACGACATCGACCACGCTGTCGTCAAAATCATGAAACAAAAGTTCGCCACGGGGTTATTTGAAGCGCCATTCGTGGATCCGGATAAAGCAGGAGAAAGCTTAGGTGCGCCGCACAATCAAGCACTCGCCGATGAGGCTCAGGCACGCTCACTGGTGCTCCTCAAAAACCGCAATAACATACTGCCATTAAAAACCGGCACCAAAGTGTTCTTATATCAAATGGACGCAGCAAAAGCACAAGCCGCAGGCTTACATGTTGTGGATACACTTGAGCAAGCTGATGTGGCGTTATTACGGGTATCCAGTCCTTATAGTCACCCGCATCCAAATTATTTCTTTGGTGTCCGCCAACATGAAGGCCCGCTGACTTTTGCAAAGGATGATGGAGATTATGCGATGATTCAAAAAGCCACCAAAATAGTGCCAACCGTTGTCAACATGTACCTAGACAGGCCAACGGTGCTTAGTCAGATTAATCACTCTTCGTCCGCCATTATTGCCAACTTTGGTGCCAATGATACCGTGTTATTTAATGCCATGACCGGTAAACATGCAATTAACGGACACTTGCCCTACGAGCTCCCCCGCTCGATGAAAGCCGTTAAAAAACAGCACTCCGATCTCCCCCATGACAGTAAAAACCCACTCTACCCGATTGGGTTTGGGATGAGTTTGTAAAAGGGCGAGAATTGGACTTCATATAAAAACCAAAAAGACGCTCAAAGAGCGTCTTTTTTTAAATTAATAATTGATAATCTTAAACTTAAAAATGAGATAAAAAATATAAATAAATTTCCTATTGATGGTTTTTATTTCTTTCTCTATTCATATCATTATGCCCGATTTCAGATAATAAGTGCGACATTCATGGAAATATGTAGAAGAGGAAGCCAACTGCTGAAAGTGGTACGCTCTTCTCGCCAAAGAAACAAGCAGTACTACCATGAATTATCAACAGTTGACCGAAGGCAGAAGATACCAGATTTCTGCTCTTTTGGAACGGGGAATTTCGGTTCCTGAAATAGCTAAAACAGTTCAGTGCCACCGCTCGACGGTATACCGTGAGCTTAAACGCGGTCGGAAGGGAGAGCATTATTGCCCTAACGAAGCCCAGATGTCGTCTACCAAAAAGCACAAAACAGCACGTAAATACCGAATACCAAAGGAACGTGTCGATTTTATCCGCCTTCTTTTAGAAACAGATTGGAGTCCAGAGCAGATTTCTAATGTATTAACGAAAATTGGTGCATCTGTCAGTCATGAGTGGATCTATCGCTTTGTTGCTCAAGATAAACGCTTGGGCGGTAAGTTATATCGTCACTTGAGACAAGGTCATAAGCGGTATCGCCGAGGTAAACAAGAGAAAGCTCCAGCGATAAAAAATGCCGTTTCGATTGATGATAGACCAAGCATCGTTGACAGTAAGGAGCGGTTTGGTGACTGGGAAATCGACACTGTGCTAGGTAAGCATGGTACAGGTGCAATGGTGACTATTTTAGAGCGTAAGACTCGATTTTACGTGGTAAAGAAAGTGCCATCTAAGTCAGCGGATGATGTCACCAAAGCGACAATAGAGCTACTGAAGCCCTATAAGAAACATGTCCATACCATTACGGCAGATAACGGGCGAGAGTTTGCAGGTCATGAAACCATCGCAAAAGAATTAAAGGCTGATGTGTACTTTGCTCATCCGTACAGTTCTTGGGAGCGTGGTGCTAATGAGAATGCGAACGGTCTTTTAAGGCAATATGTGAAGAAAGGAACCGATCTAACGACAGTGACGGACATCGATATAGAGTTCGCTTTATCGCGGATAAATTACCGTCCGAGAAAGTGTTTAGGCTTCAAGCAGGCAGCCATTATATTTGAGGAGATGGCTTTAGCTTCTTGATATTGGAGAGTGTCGCACTTCGCAGTTGAATTCGGGTGTAACTTAAATGCTTTTTTTATAAAATCATCTTGATAGGCATCTTTCGTCGTCTCGACTCGGAGAAAACTTGGTTCAATTAATACCTTATTAAGATTTTCTAAAATTATTTTTTTCTTCCAGTGTATTATAGAAAAGCCTTGTTTTAGTAAAAATAAAGAAAGGGCTACTCATAAACATTATATGATTTTCTTTATAAATATCAAAAATCTTAACATCATTGATGAATATATGGTTATCTTTATCAACTTTAGGTTTAAAATCACGAAAGGCGAACGACATTAATGCAAATGCCCCAGCCCCAACACATACCGCAGGGCCAACCACAGCAGCTGCAACAGCACAAACCCCTATTCCGAACCAAGCAAATCCTCTAAAAAAGCTATATACTGATTCTGGAATATTTTGCTGTGTATAGGTAATGACCCCTTTTTTGGTTAATTGATAACGACATTTATTATCAGACAATTGAAGACAGTAGACAAAATAAAAGGCTAATATTAATGCCGAATATATGGGAAGCAACATAATATAGGTGTCTTCCACTATAACAAACCAAGTCAATAACATTCCTACAATTAACATGGGCAAAGCACCAATACAAAATCTTATTAACTTCCCATTTTTACCAACAATAGCAGGATAAATCGCTTCCCACTCATAAAGCACTTCTTCTCTATCGAGCTATGCTTGCCGTTGTTTTATCTCTTCATTGGAAATCATAATGCGCTCACTGTCAGTTCATTCACAGTCACAGGTTTACGTAATACGTCTTGTGCGGATTTTAATTCGAGTTGTCCTTGGGATTTGCCTTTGGCGGACTTCACGTACCCGACTCGTTTAGTCGCAAGAATCGTAGAGGGCAAATCGTAACCGTTCACCAGCCCCCCATTGACATATCAAATGTGATCAACAGCACTGGATCCACATTTTACTGTTGAGTGATCATTTCTAAGCGTCATCCTGTTTGCATGAAAATGAAAAAATCCAAATTCACAGAAGCGCCACCTGTGGCTTCTGATATCAAAGAAGCTAACGCACTCATTCAAGAGCTGTGGGAACAACTGCGTTTTTATGAAGATAAACTCAAGACCAATTGCTCCAACTCTTCAAAACCTCCTTCAACCGATGGGCCAAAAGAGCGAGCTGAAAGAAAAAAGCTCAAAGCTCTGGTGGTCGCCATTCGCGCGGAGCTAAACCGGGTCACTCAGGGCATCAACGACAACTCTCAGAACTAAAAGACAGTGATGTCGTGGTTGATTGCTTTCCTGACTCAACTTGTCCATGTTGCGGTAACACTGACGTCACGGTTCATGACACGCCTTTTTATCGTCACCAGGTCCATGAAATTCCTAAACCAACGATAGATATTACTGAGTACCGACTGTATTCAGGACAATGCCAGCACTGCAATGAACTGCTCAGAGCAAAGAAACCTGACCATGTTTCTCAAGGGATCATGGGGCCGAATCTTCTCAGCTATATTGCGGTATTAGCCGGTCAGTACCATTTAAGTATCCGTAAAACCCGCTCACTTCTGAAAGAGCAATTTGGAACCACATTCTCTATTGGAGCCATTAGCGAAGCGCAAACGAAAGTCGCTTCGATGTTAACGCCACTCCACCAAGCCATTCGAGATAGTATCCAAACCGCACCACTGGTACATGTTGATGAAACCTCTCATCCTCGTAATGACGAAGAAGGGCTTCGATGGTGCTGGCTTGTGGCCAGTGAAAACCTTGTTTATGAGAAAATCTTATTCTCTCGTTCCATGCATTCTGCGAAAACGGTGCTTGGTGAACATTACTCAGGCTTCGTTGTGAGTGACCAATGCCCAAGCTACAACTGGATAAACCCAGAAAAACATCAACTCTGCTGGTCGCATGTCACACGTAACCTTCAACAAATAGCGGACTATAGTGGCGGAGGATATACCGCTTACGTCGGCCGTCGTTTAACTCTGATTGCCAATATGATTTTCCGTATTCGTCATCGTCTTGAAAGAAAGGAAATCACGCACGGTCAATATCTTCGGCGAATGCAACGACTGCAAAAATCCCTCGATGACTGGCTTGAAAAAGGCAGTACACTGATAGTCCAAAGATATAAAGGACGATGCGAAAAATTGCAGCAGCATAGGCAAAGCTTATGGTTGTTCCTGAACGATACCTCAATACCGCTGACAAATAATGAAGCGGAGAGGCGCATACGTGGTTGCGTCATTCAGAGAAAAATCAGCTATGGAACGACATCCGATGCGGGTGATAAATTTAGAGGTCGCATCCACTCGCTTGTTGAGACGTGTAAAAAACGCGGACTATCAACGTATGCAGTACTCTCTGAGATAGTACAAGCGGTCACCGCACGCCAACCCTATCCCAACGTGTTCAACCTATAGCGAGCAAATCAAGTACCTACTGGTGAACGGTTACCTTCTATATCTGGCACGCGTACTTTATCGACCACCAGCCACTGCTCGCCTTGTGGCTGCTTTACACGACTAAATAAACTCATGCTGTTTCCTCTGCGCTAGCACATGGGCAATCGGTCCTAGGACAGCTTCCGTCCGCCTGCTTTTGGCACATTTTAGCGAGTGGCGTATTGTCCATCGCCATTTGCTCTAGTGCCTCAACACTGATTAATTCAGGACTCGCTAGAGCATAAAGCTCAGGATCGGCCGGCGTCAGGGACGCTACCGCACTCGGCATGATGCCTTCGGCTAAGGCTTTGATTTCTTTTAAGGCTTTAGGCAGTAAGGCGGCGAGTCCTGCGTATCCGGAGCCTGCGCCTGCGCTGCCACCGGAGTTGATATTGATGGCTGAGCCAACCACGGTCACCCCTGCTGCGTCCATTTTGATAAAGCTACCGCCCACTTTGAGGGTCATCTCATCCCCACCGTTTAACACAATCTTGTTACCGGCTTTGAGATGGACCTCACTACCCGCATCCACAATGGTTTTGTCCGTGACTTTTTGTTGCAGTGAGCCTTTGACATCCACATTGTGATTTTTGGTAATTTTAGTGCGGCTCTCGCCACGGATCGTCAAGTGACGGTTATTTTTGACTTGGCTATAACTATCGCGGTCAACGGTGAGATGTTTATCGTTATGAATCAGTTGTGTATGATCGTTTTCAATCAGCCCCTCATAGTCTTTTTGCGCATGCACATGAATTTGCTCGCTGTCCGCTTGGTCTTCAAAACTCAGTTCATTAAACCCTTCCCCTTGATGGGTCTCTGAGCGGATCACGGTTTTGGTTTTATTATCTGGCAATGGATAAGGTGCGGTATTGGTCGCATGATAAGTACGGCCGGTGATGATCGGCTGATCGGGGTCACCATTTAAAAACGAGACAATCACTTCGTGGCCAATCCGTGGAATGGCAAGCATGCCATATTGCGAGCCTGCCCAACCTTGTGACACGCGTACCCAGCATGAGCTATGTTCATCGGCAGACGAATACCGGTCCCATGGAAAATGCACTTTCACACGCCCGTAATCGTCACAGAAAATTTCCTCGCCTTTCGGACCCACGACTATTGCCATCATTGGCCCATCCACCAGCGGTTTCGGTTGCGGGGTGGCACGCCAATTCACCGTGCTGGGAATGGCCGTAAACTGGTTTGAGTAAGTGGTGGCGCCACTGCCGCCTTCTTCTTCTAGTGCTTGAGGCTGGGTGCCTTGATGGGTGACCGCCACCAGCACATAATCGGCATTCATCGCCGTATCAAGGTGCTCAGAAAGCGTGAAACCATACCCCGCTCGCAACGCCGCTTGGTTGCTTTTCCCGCGGAAGGTTTTGGCTTCACGGCGCAGGTACTCTAAACGAATTTGGTTAAACGCTTTACCGGATTCATCATCTTTGAACCGACCAGGCGAATCAAAATGTTCGTAATCGGTCAATTGATAGTCCATATTTTGCCCACGCGCTTGCTGAGCAAATTGATACGCTGGCTTTTTAAAACTGTAATCTTGCAAGGCGGTGGCGCTCACTTCGCTGCGTGTATGCACATTGAACTGCTTCACATAAGGCGCATCATGAGCGCCGCCCGCCAACGCATTATACGGCACGGGCTGGCCGATAGACGGTAAGTTAGCACTTGCATCGGTGAAGACTATGGTGTGTTTGCCAGGCTCATGAGTAAAGCTATACACCAAGCCTTCTTCCGCCGCAAGGCGATGTAAAAAGGCTAAATCGGTCTCGCGGTACTGCACACAAAATTCACGCTGGGCACAGGTGCGTTGCAAATTGAACGCATAATCATTAATGCCCATTTCTTGTAACAAAGTGGACAAAATCTCCGGCACGGTTTTAAGCTGAAAAATACGGCTGTTTTGACGTAAGGATAAACGTTCGAGTGCGGGAACGAGGGTTAACGAATAGTAAGTAAAGTGATGGCCAATATCGCCCTGTGAGAATTGACGCACAATGCCGTTAACCCGTTGCACCTCTTCACCGTTACGATAGAGAGTTAAATCAACCGCGCGATCGACAACTTGCTGCGGCGTAATAAATCATGATGCGCTCACTGTGAGTTCATTGACGGTCACGGGTTGATTTAATACGTTTCGTGCCGATTTTAATTCGAGTGGTCCTTGGGTTTTCCCTTGTGTGGACCCGTCATTCCGCAGCCAATTTCAGAATTAAAACAATGTGATCCAGTGATCGTTTACAAATGTTAGTGCGACAGACCTCTTGACCGCGATCCCCAGTTTTGATCTATTACTGTTATTTAACGGTCACTTTATTATGTCTGCTGCTCAACCTGTCATTAAACGCCTAGATCACTTAGGGCTGATCGCTGCTTTCTGCCATGAAATCGGTTTACCTGGTATTATTGATCGCATCATTCCCAAGTACTCGGATCACAACGTTTCACATGGCGATGCGGTCTTGGCGATGATTCTCAATGGTCTTGGCTTTCACAGCAGAACGCTGCATATGTTTTCTGACTTCTTCGAGACGAAGCCTGTTGCCAAGTTGCTTGCTAAAGATATTGAAGCTCACCATTTAACGGACGATGTACTCGGACGCACGTTAGATGCTTTATATGAAGCAGATGTCTCCGCACTTTATCAAGCGATAGCAGAGCATGTCGTTGATAAGCTAGGACTTAAAACAGACTCTGTCCACCTTGATATCACTAGCTTCCATGTCGATGGTGAATACGCCCAGGACGAAGATCTTAATGCCATCAAGCTGGTAAAAGGCTACAGCCGAGACCACCGTCCAGAGCTAAATCAAGTGGTCCTTGAGTTGATTTGCGAAAACCAAGCTGGCCTGCCTGTTTACATGCAAGCGCTTAGTGGCAACACCAACGATGCTAAGGCATTCTCAGAGGTCACTAAACGGCATATTCATTGCCTGAAGGCAGCTCAAAACAGTCGCTACTTCATCGCCGATGCCGCTTTGTACACCGAAGAGAGCATTCGTTCACTGGATGAGCAACAACAGAAGTTTATTACGCGTGTTCCAATGACCATTAAATCAGCCAAAGAGGCCTTAATGAACCTTGAGCCCGAGCAGCTGAGCCATATCGGCAATGGCTACTCGGGTTGTTGGGTTGACGCTGATTATGGCTCGGTATCTCAGAAGTGGCTGTTGATTCATAGTGAACAAGCAACCAAGCGAGAACAGGTAACGTTTTATAAGAACTTAGACAAAAATATCACCAAAGAGCTGAAAGCGCTGGGACAACTAAAGAAAAAGCAGTTTGCTTGCGCAGTGGATGCCGAGCAAGCAATGAGCGACTTCGCCAGCCAGTGTCATTTGCTTGGCTTCGCGCAATCAACCATCGTTAAAGAGCCAATTTATTCAGGTCGTGGTCGGCCGAAGAAAGATGAAAAGCCAACGGGATACCACTATTTGATAGATGCTACGCCTTATACCGATCTAGAAAAGGTGAAACTGGCCAAGCTTAAAGTAGGTATGTTTATTCTCGCCACCAACGATACTGACAACACCGACCTAACAATGGCTGCATTGCTTGAACATTACAAGTCTCAGCAAAAGGTCGAGCGCGGCTTTCGCTTTTTGAAAAGCCCTGAGTTCTTAACATCATCAATTTTCCTGAAGAAACCTCAGCGAATCGAGGCACTACTGATGATCATGACGCTGAGCCTACTCGTTTACGCGAGCTTAGAGCACAAAATCCGAGAGAGTCTCACTAAGACCGAGGAATTCTTTCCTAGCATGGTAAAGAACAAGACGACAACTAAACCGACGGCACGTTGGGTATTCTTAAAATTCGAAGGTATCGACACACTCGAATTTGGCGGCCAAAGCTTCATAACGGGTGTTCAAGAGCATCAGACTCGGCTGCTTAAGCTTCTTGGTGTACTGTATGAAGCAGTTTATTCCTAAATTGGCTGCGGAATCTCGGGTGGACGTGACATAGCCAATTTTTTCTGTTGATAATATGTTGGAAGGCAAGTCTAAGAAAACATTAGCAACGATAGTCGTGACGGTTTATAAAACTCAAATTCAATCTGCGTTAAAAAAGACGCTCAAGGAGCGTCTTTTCAGAAAATTAATTTATAAAAATAAGTAGTGAACTCAATAATAAATAAAAGTTGTTTTATTCTTGGTTTTCTCTATACATTTCATTATGTAGCTTAAAGGCATTTTTTATAAAATCATCTTGATAGGCTTCTTTGGTCGAAGTGAAACGGGCAAAACTTGGTTCAATTAATATCTTATTAAGTTTTTCTAAAATTATTTTTTTTTCTTCTAATGTATTATAGAAAAGTCTTGTTTTAGCTGCAATAAAGAAAGGTTTACTCATAAACATGATATGATTTTCATCATAAATATCAAAGATCTTAATATCATTGATAAATATATGATTATCTTTGTCGATTTGGGGTTTAAAATTACGGAAAGAGAACGACATTAAAGCAAATGCACCAGCCCCAACAAATACCGCTGGGCCGACCACAACAGCCGCAACCACACAAACCCCCATCCCAAACCAAGCAAATCCTCTAAAAAAGCCGTACACTGATTCAGGAATATTTTGCTGAGTATAGGTAATGACGCCTTTTTGAGTTAATTGATAACGACATTTGTTATCAGACAATTGAAGAAAGTAGACAAAATAACAAGCTAAACCTAATCCTATATACATGGGAATTAACGTTATATAAGCTTCTTTGTGCACCACAAACCAAGTATATAGTATAGCAACGATTAATAACGGTAAAGCACCAATACAAAACCTTATTAGCTTCCCATTTTTACCCACTATCGCAGGATAAATCGCTTCCCATTCATAAATAATAGGTTCCTTATCGAGCTGGGCTTGGCGTTGTTTTATTTCTTCTTTGGAAATCATGATGCGCTCACTGTGAGTTCATTGACGGTCACCGGTTGACGTAATACGTGTTGTGCCGATTTTAATTCAAGTGGTCCTTGGTTTTTCCCTTGTGTGGATGTGACATAGCCAATTTTTTCTGTTGACAATATATTAGAAGGTAAGTCTAAGAAAATATTATAAACGATATCATCCTGTTTAGGTAATACCACGGTATATATAGGAGCCTTACTTTCTTGGTCAGTAGACCATGCTCCCTGAGTATTCACAAGTTTTGGGGCAACTTTTTCAGAATCAAATTCAGATATATTCGTCGGCACTCTGTACTGAGTACTGATATTTAAACCCATGGTTCTTCCCGCAAATACTTTTGGAATAAAGATTTTTAATGCCCAATCATACGTTTGCTCAACCATATTCATATAATCAGACACAACGGTTTGAATATTGACTTTTTCTAGGAAAACATTTGGCTGATAGATGAGATTTTCTAATCGTTTGATTTCTTCCTCTACGCTCCACTCATCGTTCGTATCGATACCCCACGTTGATTGACGCAGCCATTTGGCCATTTTGGGTAAGGTAAAGATAGCAATAAGTACCGTTGCAAGTAAATAAACAATACCGGCCACCCACAAACCAGTAACGAATATAGGGGCAAACATGACTCCAAGACTCAGTTGCGCCCCACTTCGAATAGCAAGCGACAGCCCAACTTGTGTTAATGAAATACCTGCTTGTAGTGCTAAAGCACCAAATTTAAAGCCATAAAGTACTTTCTCAGCACCGGAATTGCTATGACTCCATATTTCATCCCAGCAATTGGTACCTTCCAACGCGGCGGCAACCGCGCCGAAAGCCCCCGCTGCCAGTGTTCTTATGATTAATTTGTTAGCTAAATTTTTCCCTTCTTCTAAGGATAAAACATCAGATATAACCATCTTATGCCATCCTTCTTTTTGCACTAACGCCCATGACTTATCACGAAATACCGAGATTACCGCATTGGCGGTCCAGGCCCAGGTGGAAATCAGCTCTCGGTCGGCGGCATCAAAACTGTCATTTTCATTATTCTTAAACTCGTAGGTGTTACTAACCGAGATTAAATTGATCACGTTGAGTACCGCAATCAAACTGCCTAAACCGCCGAGTTTATTCCACGCCTCTTTTGAATTGTTAATATTGTTAAGCACTTTCTCCTTGATGGTGCGTGCTTGATTACGCAACTCTTGATTGGCGAGGGTAACAAATTCGGGCTTATCGAGTTCGAGTTGCACTTTTTCGGACTCAAAAGCCTGCTGGGTTTTTGATAGATGCTTATCATTAACGCCCATGCCGCCACGAGCAACTTGATTACGAAATAACGTTAACCGCCGCTGATAATCGAGTATTTTATTCTGGTACTGTTGGAGCTCGGCCTGATACTGGTGATTGGCCGTCACTAATGCGTTTTCACTACCGCCGAGCCTATGCATTAACATCACACGAAAAGCGTTGGTCAACGAATGCAGCGCGTTCGCATTCGGGTTACTGGTCGTGGTAGACTTCAAAGACACCACATTATCCACAATGGCGCTGAGGGCACCACTTGCGTGACTTTGATACACCGTTTTAAACGCTTCAAGCGATTTTCTCACTGGGAGCACCAATGCTTGATACCATTGTTGGTCATCCAATCGCGTCTCATAAATAAACGCTTGCGATTCCGCTATGCGACCGAGCACGTTACCCCAATCCCCGACTGAGCCAAACGATGCCGCACTGATATTGTGTTCATGAATCGGGTTTAATTTCTCGATGGCTTCCCACACCTCTTTTGAAAGGGCAAAGGGCGCCAAACTCACTAGATTATCTGGGTTATCCAACGACATTAAACGGGCAAATCGCTGCGTCAATGCCTCATCAATCGCCGTATTTTTGAGCATCAGTACCACTTGGCTGGCCATTGAGAGAAAATACGCCTGATCAAAACTGTGTTGATTATCTAACCCAAAGGCAAGTGGATTTTTACTCAGTTGGCGGACAGCGGCTTCCAGCTCATTAAAGCGCTGGGTAATGACTGCATTTTTCCCTTGCGTTTGCTGATAAAAATCCAATAGGAATGAATATAGGCCCTGCTCACCGTCGTCATCAAATAAACGTGCTTGCTCAGGAATCTCACTCTCTTTGAGCTTACGATATTGCTCACGCAGCGCTTTATTAATGTCAATCCCACATTGACTTTTTAGTTGCTGAATATCATTATCAAAGTTTGGATATTGCATTTTAGCGATGTTTCTCGCTGTCTTAGAATCCATAGCCAATAACGAGTTACTGTTACTGGATGATGCTTCAGCTTTTTGATTAATTTTATAGTCGATCTGGAGTAACTGATTTAAACGCTCTTCGTAACGGAGTTCCAAAACCGGATCCGTTTTTAAATGTTCCGCCAGCTCAGCGGCGGAGAGCTCATCGGTATCGTGCAATGTCTCTGGTACTGGCACCGCGGCGATTTTTCGCGTAATTTCCGCCATGCGCACTTTGTGTGTATTTTGCTCACTGCCGATAACCCGCTCTTTTTCCGCCCAAGCCTGTGCTAATTGCGCAGTTAAATCACACAAATCCGCCAATGGGTCATCCAGTGCAATAAACACGCCTTTAGTTTTATCGGGCAGGCTGTAATCGTCTATTGTGGCTCTGGGTTTCACTTTCACTAAGGGCGTGTCATTCAAGCGTTGTTCAAGCGCATCACGTTCCGGTGTTGGGTTAAACGGAAGGGTCACGGGCTTATCGTCAATACCATTCATTTTCATGAATTCATCATCAGAACCATTGAAACCATGTAACCAACCTAAGCCCAGATCTTCTGGTTCCGATTGGGTGGTGTCAGTTTGTTTTAACGGGGTACACGTGGTCGCAAACATGTCTTTATGCAGTAGGCTTCCCCCATCATCGATATCCGCTACCGCCTTGGTCAACCCTTCATAGTAACCGGCATGATTGCGATACAGGGATTGGCTATGACAATAGTTATTCAGATCCAGCTTACGCATCCACTTTTTGCGATCCGGTGCGTGCGAGCGCATGTGCTCACACACGCGCCATGTCCAGCGGTGATAACTAAAGCCGAGATACAGTGTGTGTTTCGCGGGATAAGACAAATACACCTTACTTTCACCGGCACTGCCACGCTCTTCTGGAGCGTTGCTGGATTCGTCGGCGCCCCAATCGTATTTGATCAAATCCGCCCCATCGACTTGATATTCGTGGAAGGTTTCTCCATCTTCATCATACACATACAGCCAACCATCACGCAGGCGTCGCATGGTGTATTTGGCATGCTCTAACTCAAACGGGCCTTGCCAGTCACCCTCTTCAGGCAGTGAGTTGAGCTGATTGCCTTGCTCATCCACATCATCAATGGCGTAACGCACAGGAATAATCGCCACGCCTTCACCACTGACTGGGCAGCTTTTAGCGGGTGAATTCGGATCCGTATCGCTACCGTTTTGTTTACTTTGTTGTACTGGGTTCGCCATTGGATTATTCTCCTACCTTGCCTTGTACTGACGTTTCATAATATGCCCATGCCATCTCTGCGGCTTTTTCTATGCGTTGCGAAGGGGTGGATACCGACGGTTTCGTCATTAATGTGTAGATATTAGGATGGCGCTTTTCAATGTGTTTCGGGTTATCCCCGACACACGCCAACACGTTAAAGTATTGCAACAAATCACGCTCGGTCGTAAAGCCTTGTTGATAGCCTGTTGCGGCATGCGCATCAATCCAACGGCCAAAATCAGACTGCTTACTACGCTCCTCAGGGAAGCAACGATCAAGGTGCGCGGCAATGGTTTCTAGGCTATTGCGCCAAGCAATGCGCCCCAACTCTTCCCACACTTTATCATTGAGCACAAACATCGTCTCGTCATCGAGTGCGATTGGGGTTTTAGGCGCATGCAGGACCTGCCATCCTAAGCGCGTGGGTAACCATGCCGTTTGTATTGCGCCCCAAAAAGGCGAGTCAGCATGACTTAATAAGACCCATGCCACTTCTGAATGGGCCATTTTAAGCATGACATCACTGCCATACGGCGCCTGTACTTGAATAAAACGGCGATAATAATCACGCAGGTGGTCGAGCGGTGCATCTGAGCTAAAAAAGAAGCCTGCCGTGATATCATTGAGACTAAAGAACCATTGTCTCACCTCTGCCGTCGCACGAATAATATACGGAGAGACCGATTTCAATGCATCATAAGGGGCATACAAATACATTGGCTCAATATCCAAATGACTGGATAATTGGTATAAACGCGTCGCAAGATTGTCCACTTGGCCGCCATCAATAAACAAATACAGCGGCGTATTCGCATCTTGCTCAGCAAATGACGGTTTTAAATCGCGTAACTGAAATATCATCGCCTTTATTTCGCCTTACAGTTTTCGGCCACAGGGGCTTTTCCTTTCAATGCTTCCACTTGCTGACCCACCGCCAACTCATCTAACTGAGCCACGTTCTCTTGCGGGACGTCAGCCGACTTGATCTCTTCACTCGCCCCAGTTTGCGATGCCACCGCACTGGGCATAACGGCTTCGGCTAAGGCTTTGACTTCTTTGAGTGCTTTAGGCAGTAAGGCAGCGAGTCCGGCATAGCCTGAGCCTGCGCCTGCGCTGCCGCCAGAGTTGATGTTAATCGCGGAGCCGACCACCGTGACTCCGGCGGCGTCCATTTTGATAAAGCTACCGCCGACTTTGAGGGTCATTTCATCGCCGCCGTTTAACACAATCTTATTCCCAGCTTTAAGGTGCACTTCACTGCCCGCATCCACAATGGTTTTGTCCGTGACTTTTTGTTGCAGTGAGCCTTTGACATCCACATTGTGATTTTTGGTAATTTTAGTGCGGCTCTCTCCACGGATCGTCAAGTGACGGTTATTTTTGACTTGGCTATAACTATCGCGATCAACGGTGAGATGTTTATCGTTATGAATCAGCTGTGTATGATCGTTTTCAATCAGCCCCTCATAGTCTTTTTGCGCATGCACATGAATTTGCTCGCTGTCCGCTTGGTCTTCAAAACTCAGTTCATTAAACCCTTCCCCTTGATGGGTCTCAGAGCGGATCACGGTTTTGGTTTTATTATCCGGCAGTGGATAAGGCGCGGTATTGGTCGCATGATAAGTACGGCCGGTGATGATCGGCTGATCAGGGTCGCCATTTAAAAACGAGACAATCACTTCGTGGCCAATCCGTGGAATGGCAAGCATGCCATATTGCGAGCCTGCCCAACCTTGTGACACGCGTACCCAGCATGAGCTATGTTCATCGGCAGACGAATATCGGTCCCATGGAAAATGCACTTTCACACGCCCGTTATCGTCACAGAAAATTTCTTCCCCTTTCGGCCCCACAACTATCGCCATCATTGGCCCATCCACCAGCGGTTTCGGCTGCGGGGTGGCACGCCAATTCACCGTGCTGGGAATCGCCGTAAACTGGTTTGAGTAAGTGGTGGCGCCACTGCCGCCTTCTTCTTCTAATGCTTGAGGCTGGGTGCCTTGATGGGTGACCGCCACCAGCACATAATCGGCATTCATCGCCGTATCAAGGTGCTCAGAAAGCGTGAAACCATACCCCGCTCGCAACGCCGCTTGGTTGCTTTTCCCGCGGAAGGTTTTGGCTTCACGGCGCAGGTACTCTAAACGAATTTGGTTAAACGCTTTACCGGATTCATCATCTTTGAACCGACCAGGCGAATCAAAATGTTCGTAATCGGTCAATTGATAGTCCATATTTTGCCCACGCGCTTGCTGAGCAAATTGATACGCTGGCTTTTTAAAACTGTAATCTTGCAACGCCGTGCTACTGACTTCGCTGCGAGTATGGGCATTCAATTGTGAAATATACGGCTCATCATTGGTGCCACCTGCCAGCGCATTATAGGGAACCGGCGCACTGAGTGACGGCAAGTTGGCGCTTGCATCGGTAAACACTAACGTGTGCTTGCCTTGCTCATGGGTAAAGTTATACACCAGTCCCTCTTCGGCGGCGAGACGATGTAAAAAGGCTAAATCCGTTTCCCGGTATTGCACACAAAACTCGCGCTGAGCACACGTCCGTTGCAAATTAAAGGCATAATCATTAATGCCCATTTCTTGTAGCAAGGTGGACAAGATGTCAGGGACCGTTTTGAGCTGAAAGATACGGCTGTTTTGACGTAAGGATAACCGTTCCAGTGTGGGGACCAGCGTTAAAGAATAATAGGTAAAGCGATGACCAATATCGCCTTGCGTAAACTGGCGTACAATACCATTGATACGCTGCACCACCTCGTCATTACGAAACACAGTGACATCCACGGCTCTATCCACCACCTGCGGTGGCGTGATGGTCGATTGTCGGCTTGCTAATTCAAATCGATAGTGAAAGCCGTAGCACGGTTGCCCTTTGAAGACACTCTCTGATAACGATTCATGCCCTTCAAAGCGATGGACAACCAACGTATCGTCATCTAACCCATCGATTTTAATTGAAAAACCTAGCTTAGCCATACCCATGATTCCTATACGTTCTTAAAACAGTAAAACCTTAAGCTCAGAACACCATACAATGCGTTGAGCTTAAGGTTCAATAGTTCGCCTACCCCGTGGGGTAGGCGAATCGTTCGCAAGCGTGGTGAATTACGCTTCGACTGGTTTACGCCAGTCATCAGAACCTGAAGTTCCTGCGTTGATGTGATCCCAAGTGATTTTACGGTAAGACAGAGAAACCGTAACGTTTTGGGTAAAGTCTGCTTTCGCTGGATCTTGACAGTGTGGCATTTCACAATGAATATCAACGATCGATGCATTTTCAAGCTTGGTAGTAAAGAAGTTTTCTTGTTTACCTTCAATAGAAGTACGGTACCATTTTAGTTCTACTGTTGACATTTTTTCACCAGATGCCAATGCGTTATATAGCAATGGAACCGCTTTGTTTAGTGCAACAGTGAATTTAAAGGGTTTGTGAGCACGTTGACCAGATGGCTGACCAGATTGTGGATCAGTCGGTACTGTCACGTTGTGATCAAATTGTTGAACCAACATTTCGTCTTCGTGACCTTCAACAAATGAGTCACCGATTGAATCTGCGGTACATGCACCAGCAGTAATAAGACCCTGAGTTTGACCTTCAATTGAGATATAACATGGAGTTGGCATTGCAAATTCCTTTCTAAAAAATGATTGATGCGCACAGCGCGATGTCCCTATAGAAAGAGCAAGGTCGATGCCAATATTATCATCTATAAAAATCAGTCACTTATAATAAACAATTCATAATTAAAGCAACAAGCTGCCTAATTATGAGCAAGATCTTGCTCAGCGGGCAAGTTAACGATCGGGGCTCAATAAGAAAGTGTGATCCCGCTTCAAAGCGGGATTGTGCACAAAATTTGCCGGTGAGATACCGTTATTGAAAGAGAAAAAACGCCCGATTTATAGTGTAAATCGAGCGTCATTTCACGACACATTCACCATTTAGCGATCGACTCAAAGAACACTTAATCAATGAGTTTATAAAATACCGTCGCTAAAGGTGGAAGACGTAAGTGCAACGAGTTTGGTAGACCTTGACTCTCTCTCTCTTCGGACTGTACTAACGTATGCACCATATAATCACTGCCGTCATAGCGACCATCATCGGTATTCATGAGCAATTGATATTGACCTGCCTGTGGAATACCAAGACGAAAATCATCATGTGGTACTGGAGTAAAATTACTGATCACCAAAATACGTTGCCCATCGGCACTCAAACGTTCATGCGCGAGAATGCTTGCCTCATCAGCATCAGACAACCGCCATTCAAAGCCAGCGGGTTCATTATCTAACTGGTATAACGCTGGCTCAGCACAGTAGCAATGGTTCAGATCTCGCACTAATGTTTGCATCCCTTTATGACGAGGGAAAGCCAGCAAAAACCATTGCAATTGATCGTCATGGTTCCATTCGCTGGTTTGCGCGAACTCCGATCCCATGAAATTGAGCTTTTTACCCGGTTGTGCATACATATACCCAAAGAACGCCCGTAAATTGGCGGTTTGCTGCCATTCGTCTCCCGGCATCTTGTAAATCAGAGAGCGTTTGCCATGCACCACCTCATCATGAGACAAGGATAAAATGTAATTTTCGCTGTGCGCATAAATCAATGGAAACGTAATGGTGTTGTGATGGTAACGACGGTGAATCGGATCTTGCGCCATATAATCTAAACTGTCGTGCATCCACCCCATGTTCCATTTAAAGCCAAATCCGAGCCCACCTAAGAACGTAGGCGCTGACACGCCCGGATACGCGGTGGACTCCTCTGCAATGGTCATCGCATTCGGGAAATGGCGATACACTTCTTCATTCATCCATTTGAGCATGGCGATGGCATCGTAATTTTCTCGTCCACCATCGATATTGGGCACCCACTGGTCATGCTCTCTTGAATAATCAAGATACAACAGGGAAGCAACCGCATCGACGCGAATCCCATCAATATGAAACTGCTCGAACCAATACAGCGCATTAGACACCAAAAAGCGACGAACATGCTCTTTACCCATATCATAAATATAGGAATTCCAATCTTGGTGCCATCCGCGTCGTGGATCGGGATCATGAAACAGTGGCGTACCGTCAAAATTCGCCAATCCATGACTGTCGGCGGGAAAATGGGCAGGCACCCAATCAAGCACCACCCCGATATTGGCTTGATGGCATTGATCCACAAAATATTTAAAATCGTCGGGGGAGCCAAAACGACTCGTCGGGGCAAATAATCCGACCGGCTGGTAACCCCACGAGCCATAAAATGGGTATTCAGAGACGGGCATCAACTCAACATGGGTATACCCCATATCCGTTAAGTAGGGAACAAGCTCATCCGCCAATTCACGATAGGTCAAAAACCGATGATCATCTCCTCGACGCCAAGAGCCGGCATGCAACTCATAGAAGGACAAAGGCTGTCTGCGCTTATCCGTCACAGGTCGTGTTTGCCACTCTGTATCGTGCCATTGATATTGCGAATGATCATAAGTAACCGAGGCCAAGGATGGGTATTGCTCAGCCTGAAATCCCCATGGATCGGCGCGGTGCGGTAAGAGCTCGCCGTTGGGACCTTTGAGCTCAAATTTATATTGTGAGCCTTGTGGTAGGTTGGGAATGAAAATGCCCCATAAGCCATAATCGAGCCGCTGCATTGGCGTACGACGGCCATCCCAATAGTTAAACTCCCCCACTAAGCTGCACGTTGAGGCATGCGGCGCAAACACCAGAAAACGCGTACCTTGAATGGTTTTTCCATCGCGCTGTAAGTCAACCACTTGCGCGCCCATTTCATGATACATGGTGACCGGTGTATGCAGCGCCTCATAATCGACATAAATATCATGATACTGGTAGGGATCATCAAGCACTTGCTGCTGACCCGCCCAATCAATGGCAAGCTGATAATGGGTCAAGCGAAGATCGCGATCCTGAGACAAGACAAATCCGCCCTCACCTTCGCGCTGCATCACCATTGGATCTTCTCCGTCAATGATCACAGAGACATGATCAGCACCCGGCATCCAGACGCGTAATGCGCCTTGATCGTGTGGAAGGTATGGACCTAACACACCAAACGGGTCGGCGCATTTCACCTGTTCAAGCGATTGGTAAATGGTGTGCAATTTCGATGGTTTATTCAATATAGTCAACGTCAAAAAACTCCCGAAATTTACTGAACGCTTTCGCGTTAGACAGCAAATTTTGTCTTCCATGATCACAAGGCAAATAGCATTCGCCTGTAAAATATCAATACCCTCTAAAGAGAATATTACGGCAATGTAATAATAGTGAAGCCTAGTACAGCATGGCGTGACCGATACAAGATTTCTTGTCCACCAGCAAACGAAAACACGTCGGCTTACTCGTTGTTCTGGCTCACTTGTTCACGCTGCGTCGTTAATTGTTGTGCGATACGATTCACCTCATCCCGCGCAAAAATTTGCTCCAAATCCTGCGAAAGTTTACGTCGCCAATTCGGATACTCATCTACCGTCCCCGGCACATTCACAGGTTTGTCCATCGCGAGCCAATCTTCCAACTGTACACTTAATAACGCTGACTGCCCAGCAGCAACATGTAACTGCAACGCATCACTCAATGCTGTACTCATCGGCACGGACAACGCATCCATACTTATCCCTTCCGGTAAGCGATGGTGCCCAGCAACGGAGTCTAATATCTGCTGTTTATCACGTAACCTTTCATCGAATAAGCGCTGTAATACTGGCTCATCCGGATACAAACCAATCTCAGCGCCCATTTTCAGATCATCGCAATGCCAGAACCCTCGTAGGGTCGGCATATCATGAGTACATAACGTTGCCATCGACTGTTCAGGATAATGAGAAGGAGAAATGTATCCCCCGTCGGTGGGCGATGTCTCGAAGAAAAAGACTTTGTAAGAATGGACGCCGGCATTGCGCAACAAATCCGCCATTTCATCAGGAACGGTCCCCAAATCCTCGCCAATCACGCTGCATTGTTGTCGATGCGATTCCAACGCCAAAATAGACATCATCTCTCTGACGGGGTAATACATATACGCACCATTAATGGCACTCTCTCCTTTCGGAATCCACCATAAACGCAATAATCCCATCACATGGTCAATCCGTAGCGCCCCGCAATGCTGCATATTGCGGCGTAATAATTCAATGAACAACTCATACCCAGTCGCTTGTAAGTGCTCAGGGTTAATCGGTGGTAATCCCCAATTCTGTCCTAATGGGCCGAGAATATCCGGTGGGGCCCCTACGCTGGCATCCAGCACGACGCTGCTATTGTCAGACCACGTTTCTGCCCCTGAATCTGCCACTCCCACCGCAAGATCTCGATAGAGGCCAATCGCCATTCCCAGCTCTATCGCCAATTGCTGAGCCTGCTCGATTTGTTCTGCGGCCACCCACTGCAAATACAAATGCAGCGCCACTTGCTCCGTGTTCTGCTCAGCAAACTCAGTCACAGCCGCATATTCATAACGGCGATACTCGTCTGGAAAAGCAGGCCATCCCCACACGGTATTGGGTTGCTGCTGGAGGTGAGTATGCAATGCATCGAATGTCGCCTGTTGCCATAAACTCGCCCCACCCGCTTCAACAAACCGATGAAACGCCTGGGCTCGCTCAGTATTTGATGAAAGGTGCTGCTGCTTAAATTGCGCATACAACAATGGGAACGCCTGCATTTTTAACGCAGCGACCTGTGAATAATCGACCCATTCCGTTGCTCGCGCCTGCTGTAACTGTTGTACAAAAAGCGGGCTATTGACCAATTCTTGTAACGCCTCGCTATGGGTAAACTCTGGCACCATGGTGACATCAATATAAAATACATTAAGCCAACGACGAGACGATGGGCTATATGGGCTGGCTGCTTCTGGATTGGCGGGAAACAACGCGTGAATCGGGTTCAAACCAACAAAATCGCCTCCTCTCGATGCGATGTCTTTGACTAAATGCTGTAAATCCCCAAAATCTCCCATTCCCCAATTGTGGGCACTTTTTAAAGTGTATAGCTGTATGCTTGGCCCCCACAATTTTTTCCCTTGCTGTAATTCGGGCTGCTTATAACAGGATGGAGGCGCGACAATGATTCGCATGCGATAACACGAAGAGTCTCGTTTGTTGTTCACCATCAATTGATGATAGCCAAGGGGGAGATCACACGGCAACGTCACCATAATGGGGGGATCGGTGTGCTCATAATCGCCAATAACCTCACTTAATGTGCCCTGATACTGCGCTTGCTGCTCAGTCAGCACTTGCCATGACCATGTCTCCATTGAGGAGGAGGCGGGCAATTCGATAGGAAAAGTAATGGCATCCGCTTGATTAACGACGAGAACCGTTGGAATCACGGTGTGTGTCTGTCTTTGCTCGACACTGGCTATCAGGGCTTCATCACTACTGGTGTCGTAACCCAAAGCGAGCAACAACGCTTCGATGACACTGGGTGACACATCGGTATGCTCACCACGCGCGTTGATATAATGGTTGGCTATCGGAATAAACTCAGAGATACGGTGCAACGTTGCGGTATTAATCATCGTCTGACAGCCTCCCAGCTTGACGTTGAATGAGCACTCTCACAATATAAATAAAGGCAAAGTGAGCATTCACTTTGCCTTTATCGATTAACGGGTAACAGGTATCAGCTTCCAAATGCGATTGACATAGTCACGAATACTCCGATCGGAACTAAACTTACCCATCATCGCGGTATTTAAGATGGCTTTCCTTGCCCACACTTGAGTATCACGGTAATCGCGATCAATTGTTTCTTGTGCTTGCACATAGGAAGCAAAATCCGCCAAGACTAAATATGGGTCTCCCCCATTTAACAGACTGTCATAGGTGGCACGTAACTTACCAGGCTCACCAGGCGTGAAGGTTTCATCAACCAAAAGGTCCAGCGACTCTTTAAGTAACGGATCCGCTTGATAGCAATCATAAGGGTTATAGCCGTTGGCCCTCACTTCATCGACACCATCTACATCCAGTCCAAAGATATAAATGTTGTCATCACCGACCTCTTCACGAATCTCAACGTTCGCACCGTCCATCGTTCCGATGGTTAACGCGCCATTCAGTGCTAACTTCATGTTACCCGTGCCCGACGCTTCTTTACCGGCGGTGGAGATTTGCTCGGATACATCGGCCGCAGGGATAATAATTTCAGCGATACTGACGCGATAATCAGGTATGAAGACCACTTTCAATTTATCGTTCGTGTCTGGATCAGCATTGACCGTTTCAGCGATTTTGTTAATCGCATAAATGATCTCTTTCGCTAAATAGTAGCCAGGGGCCGCCTTGGCCCCAAAGAAAAACACCCGTGGATGCATATCGAAGCTCTCGTCCGTTTTTAAACGATGATAAAGCGAGAGTATGTACAACATGTTGAGGTGCTGACGCTTATACTCATGTAAGCGTTTGATCTGAACATCGAAAATCGCATCCGTATTTAACTCAATGTCCATATGCTCTTGAACCCAGTCAGCCAAACGTTGCTTATTGGCTTTCTTCACGGCCATAAATTGTTCTTGAAAGTCGCGATCATCCGCATACTCAGCCATCTTTTCCAATTGCTCAAGATGGGCTGGCCACTTATCACCAATTTTTTGAGAAATCAGTTGAGACAAGTCTGGATTGCAAAACTTCAACCAACGACGCGGCGTAATGCCATTGGTCACATTGGTTAAACGCTCTGGGTATAACGCATGAAATTCTGGGAAGAGATGACGCTTAACTAAATCCGAGTGTAACGCCGCCACGCCATTTACGGCATAAGAGCCGACCACACATAGGTTCGCCATACGCACCATACGATGGAATCCTTCCTGAATGATGGACAGCTTTTGCTGTTTTGAGACATCACCCGGCCATTTATCGCTCACCTCGAGTAAGAAGCGTCGGTTGATCTCATAAATGATTTCCATATGACGAGGTAGCAAACGTTGGATCAAGCTTTCATCCCAAGTCTCTAACGCTTCCGGTAAGAGTGTATGGTTGGTATAGGCAAATGTTTTACTACAAATCCCCCATGCTTGCTCCCAAGGCATTGCCTGTTCGTCGATAAAGATACGCATGAGCTCGGGAATGGCGATGGTTGGATGGGTATCATTCAATTGAATGGTTTCATACTCTGGTAGCTCATCCAATGAAAAGCCCGCTGCGAGATGACGGCGTAAAATATCACGGATAGAAGCCGCACTATGGAAGTACTGCTGCATCAACCGTAATGTCTTCCCTTTCTCATGGTTATCATTGGGATAAAGCACTTTGGTAATGTTGTCGGCATCAATCAACGCATGCTGCGCTTCAAAATAATTGCCATTATTAAAACTTTCTAAAGAGAACGGTGCAATCGCTCGTGCTTCCCACAAACGTAATGGATAAACCGTGTTATTTTCATACCCAACGATCGGCAGATCCCATGGCATGGCTTGCACTTGCATTCCCGGCACCCAAGTTCGACGCTCTTCCCCATCGATGTATTCCACATCAACGTGGCCATAAAAGCCGATATCTTGTTGTAATTCAGGACGAGGGACTTCCCACGGATAACCTTCAATGCCTTGCCAAGCATCGGGAGCCTCTTGTTGGCGGCAGTCTTGGAATGACTGTTTGAACAAACCGTACTCATAATGTAAGCCGTATCCGACGGTGGGATACTCCATCGCCGCACAGGAATCCATAAAACACGCCGCAAGACGGCCTAAGCCTCCGTTACCTAATGATGGGTCGCGCTCTTCTTCCAGCAAATCACTGAGGCTATGCCCCAGTTCCTGCATTGCATCATGAATGTCGTCATACAGACCTAAGCTGATCAGGTTGTTGCCGGTTAAACGGCCAATCAAAAACTCAAGCGACAGGTAATTTAAGCTTTTCGCTTTGATCACCTGTTTATCTTGCTCAGTTTCCAGCAAATTCAACATGGTTAACTCTGCCAGTGCTTTTGCCATGGCTAAGTACCAGACATGAGGAGAAGCATTCTCTACCGTCGTTGCGTACGTGACATTCAAATGACGCTTAACATTGTCTTGAAATAACTTTTTATCAAACGGGTGGGTCTGGGTCGGTTTCATCGAAAGTTCTCGCTTATTGTCATCCATCTAAAAGGCGACGTGCTATACCTGAGGATGACCACTTCATTTCGACTGCGAATCGTCCATGGTTTATCTGGGGTGTAGCACACATCCTGTCACTACGATGCGGTAATCCAACCTGATACAAGCTAATCAAATCAACATGATAAAAACAGGAGGATCCACACTAAAACATAGTCCTGTATAAACATTAGTTGTGCTTTTAGTCAGGCCAATGATATTTCCGATCATTTGTTTCCAATATAAATCTCAGATCACACTCTGTATACGAGCATGCAAACTATTACATTAAAATTCGCAAACTGGTTAAATATTCTACACAATATACTCTGCGATATTGTGAGAGCTTTCACAGTTGAAGTGGATCGGTAAGACAATAAATTTGCAGTAATGCAGTGCAGTAAGGCCAGAAGGCGCGCGGGGTTATTGAATAAGCGAGATAAGCGGAGTAGAAGAAAGCGAAAAAGGTATAGAAAGAATACCGAAAAGAGATTGGATAGAACGAGCGCTATGCCGCCGAGAAACAGAATAATGAGGAAACGCAATACGTTACCTCATTACAACCCTATTCTGGCTTAGAATGGCTTAGGGGCAAATCCGGTCATCGCTTCTAAACGCAATGCTTTGCCTTCTTTGGTCATTGGGTGAACGACAACCAATCCTTTGACCGACTTTTTCAGTTTACCCAAATCGGCTTGCTCTGCTTTGGTTAATTCACGAGAGAACGGCATATCGTTTAAAGTACGGCGCTTTTTATCAACATCGTACTGCAGTTTACTTTTTACTTGGTGCTGTTGCTTTTCAAGTTCAGCAATCTCATTGGTAAAACGACTGATAAGCTCTTGATCGCCGCGCTGACGAGCCGTATCCAGCTTTTTGCGACGCGTCTCAAGGCGATTGTTAAGGTTTTGAAGTTCGGTATTTAAACTCATGAGGCTCTCGGCTCTGTCTAGAAAATAAGGGCGGCAGTATAACACCCATAAAGAAAAAGGCACTCAAAGAGTGCCTTTTTATAAAAATCATTCAAGCGGTGTTTGCTAAATCAATGCCATAGTCGCCAGCTCAAGTCCAAGCACAGAGCTTATTCCCATGACCACAATCAGGGAAGTCTTGAAAACCGATTTTGACCATGTCACATAATCATTGTTTTCAATAGCTCGGAAAGTCACACGCGTCCACATAAAGCACACTGCGCCAGCAACAACTAAATATTCATAGCCAGCTTGGCCAAAGTAGTACAGCGCAAAAGCGACAACATTGAAAGCCACAACATAAGCCATCATATGTTTACGTGCTTTCTCTATCCCTGCAACCACAGGCAGGACTGGGATGTTGGCGTTACGATAATCGTCCATTCTAAACATGGCGATCGCATAAGAATGCGGCATTTGCCATAAACAAAATAGAACGAATAACAGTAAAGCTTCTACGTTAATATAATTGGTCACAGCCACATAACCGACAAGCGGAGGCACTGCACCAGAAATACTTCCCACCAACGTGCCATAAACCGATGTACGTTTATACCACATGGTGTAGAAAAAGACGTAAAACACAAACCCTAACAGTACAACTACAGCCGATAACGGGTTTACCTCCCGATAAATTAGGCCAGTACCCGCCAACAGCAGCACAAGAGCAAAGACAAAAGCGCGATCACTGTCGACTTCCCCTTTGACGAGCAACCGATTACGAGTACGTTGCATTTTGGCATCAATATCTCGATCAAAGATATTATTAACAACACAGCCTGATGCAATGACCATTGCCACGCTCAACAAAGTACATAACAGCGTGTAAGCACTGAATGCCTCTGATTGAGCAGCGAGGAAAAACCCCGCCGCTACTGAGATGAGATTACCAATGATAATCCCTGGCTTAGTTATAGAGAGATAACCTTTAAGCATACAAAAAGCCTACATTGCCATGTTGATGTTGAGGTTCCACATAATCCAGATAGAACCCCCAATCACGATGAAAACAACAATTGCTGAGAACATCAAAGAGACAAAGTTCCAGCGCCCTTCTTCAGTTTTAATTTCCATATGAAGGAAATAAATGAAGTGGACGATTACCTGAATAATGGCACACGTAAACATAATGATGTACGTAGTGGTCTCTGGCAGGCTTTGAGTCGCTGCAAAATAAAATGGCACGATGGTTAATACCAACGCCATAATAAATCCAACAACGTAGCCCTTCACACTAGATTCGGCGTGTTGATTACTCATTGCATCACCCCTACTAAATAAACGAATGTGAAGACACAAATCCAAACAATATCAAGGAAGTGCCAGAAAAGGCTCAAACAGCCAAAGCGCGTTTCCATGGTCTCTGTCAGGCCTTTGGTGCTAAGTTGGATTAAACCAACCGCTAGCCAAATAAGACCAAAGGTCACGTGGATACCGTGAGTCGCGACTAATGCAAAGAATGAAGACAAGAAAGCACTGCTGTCTGGTCCGTAGCCTTCCACAATCAGATGATGGAACTCATAGATTTCCATACCGATGAAGCCAGCGCCTAGTAGGAAGGTAATCACCATCCATAACTTAAGAGCACCAATTTGCTTCTTCTTCATCGCAATCATGCCGAAACCAAACGTAATACTACTTACCAGCAGTAACATGGTTTCCACAAACACGAATGGTAGTTCGAAAATGTCACGCCCAGAAACGCCACCCGCTGTGGCGTTCTCTAGAACTGCATATGTTGCAAATAAACTTGCGAACAAAATACAGTCACTCATCAGGTAAATCCAAAAACCAAATAGCTTGTTGGCACCTGCGTCATGGTGATCGTGTGCATGCTCATTAGCGTGCATGGTTCACCTCCCCATTATTATCCGCATTCTGCTTCGCTTGTGCCGCACGGACACGTTCACGATGCGCTTGTTCAATTGCTTTGATTTCATCGACTTCAACATAGTAATCAACGTCATCGTTAAAGCTATGCCAGATTGACGTTGCAACCACACCGACAATACCAATAATCGCTAACCACCAGATGTACCAGATCATGCCAAAGCCTAAGATAAGAGCAAACAGCGAAACATACATCCCTGTTGGGGTATTTTTCGGCATGTGAATGCGCTCGTATTCGACTTCTTTCTCGATGTCATGTTCACCGCGCTGTTTTTGATACCAGAACGCATCAATTTCATCCGCTTTTGGAATTACAGCAAAGTTGTAGAATGGTGGTGGAGAAGGAATTGACCACTCAAGCGTACGTCCATCCCATGCATCACCCGTTACGTCTAAGTTATCTTCACGATCACGGTAGCTCACATAGAACTGTGTGAATTGACAAATAATGCCGATAGCAACCAGTGCAGTACCAAACGCAGCCACAGCCAAGAATGGGAAGAACTCTGGGTTGATATCTTGGCTGATACGACGAGTCATACCCATAAAGCCAAGCGCGTAAAGTGGCAAGAATGCCAAAATAAAGCCAATCAACCAGAACCAGTACGCACGTTTACCCCAAGTTTCATTCAATTTGAAACCAGAGATTTTTGGGAACCAGTAAGTGATTGCGGCAAAACACCCGAAGACAACACCACCGATAATCACGTTATGGAAGTGCGCAATCAGGAACACAGAGTTATGAAGAACGAAGTCAGCACCTGGTACCGCCATCAATACGCCAGTCATACCACCGATACTGAACGAGATCAGGAAGCCGACCGTCCACATCATAGGGGTAGTCAGGGTAATACGGCCTTTGTACATGGTGAATAGCCAGTTGAAAATCTTAACCCCGGTTGGGATTGAAATGACCATCGTGGCAATACCAAAGAAGGCATTCACATTCGCGCCACCACCCATCGTAAAGAAGTGGTGCAGCCAAACAATAAACGCTAGCACAGTAATAACGATCGTTGCCCATACTAGAGATGTATAACCAAACAGTTTTTTACGTGAGAACGTTGCTGTCACTTCTGAGAACACACCGAATAAAGGCAGAATGAGGATGTACACCTCTGGGTGACCCCATGCCCAAATCAGGTTGATATACATCATCATGTTCCCACCCAAATCATTGGTGAAGAAGTGGAAACCTAAATAGCGGTCCAAAGTTAGCAGTGCAATTGTCACTGTTAAAATTGGGAAAGAGATGATGATCAGGATGTTTGAACACAGTGATGCCCAAGTAAATACTGGCATTTTCATCATTGGCATACTTGGTGCACGCATGCGAAGAATGGTCACAAAGAAGTTCACACCCGTCAACGTCGTACCAACACCAGAGATCTGCAGTGCCCAGATCCAGTAGTCGACACCCACACCCGGACTTGCCTTAATCCCTGACAATGGCGGATACGCCAGCCAACCTGTACGGCCGAACTCACCCAAACCTAACGACATGTTGGTCAGGATTACCCCTACCACAAATAGCCAGAAAGACAAGTTGTTCAAGTACGGGAACGCGACGTCACGAGCACCGATTTGCAACGGAACGATCACGTTCATCAAACCGATGACCAACGGCATCGCTACGAAGAAAATCATGATTACGCCGTGAGCCGTAAAGATCTGATCGTAGTGGTGCGGAGGTAAGTAGCCCGCTTCACCCGCAGCGGATAACGCTTGCTGGCTTCGCATCATCACCGCATCAGTAAATCCCCGTACCAACATAACCATGGCGACGGCAATATACATAAAGCCCAGTTTTTTATGGTCTACTGATGTAAACCACTCGTTCCATAGGTACTGCCATTTGCCAGCTTTTGTTATCAAGCCAACAACCGTTAAACCTACAATAGCAATGATTGCCATTGTTACCACGATAATAGGCTCGTGATATGGAATCGATTCTAAAGTTAACCTTCCAAACATCTCAATTACCCTTTATGTTCAGTCGTATCAGCATGTTCCGACTCATGCGTATCAGCGTCCATATTCATGTGCATAGACTCTGAAGAATGTGATTTTTCGAACTGCTCTCTCTTAGAATGCATATCTGCCATCATGTTGCCTGGATACTGAAGCACAACATCATTAAACAATCCCTTAGGAACTGATGAGAAATATGTAACAGGATCATTCTCACTTGGCGCTGCAAGCTTACGGTAATCAGAAAAATCATGAATCGATTTATCAGAAGTTTTCACCTTAGCGACCCACTCGTTAAAGCTTGCTTGGTCCGGTAATGCAACCGCTTTAAACTTCATATGAGAGAAACCATGTCCGCTATAGCTTGCACCGATACCACGATACTCGCCTGCTTCATTCGCGATAAGATGTAAACGAGTCACCATGCCAGGCATTGCATAGAGCTGACTTCCTAAACTAGGAATGAAGAAGGAGTTCATAATGTTGTCAGCGACTAGCTTAAACTTCACCGGTGTTTTCTCTGGGAAAGCTACGTAGTTAACAGTAGCGATCTTTTGATCCGGATAGATAAATAGCCATTTCCAATCTAATGCCACCACTTGGATAGTCATTGTTTCTTGACCATCTTTCGCGATCGGTTTAGATGGCTCTAAGCGATGCGTTGAGTGCCATGTTATCGTTGCAAGAATCGCAATGATAACGATAGGAACTATCCACACAACCAACTCTATTTTCGTTGAGTGTGACCACTCCGGTGCATACTCTTCTTGTTTTGTATTATTGGCCCGATACTTGTAGGCGAAATAAATCGTCATCAGTATCACTGGAATGACAACAATCAGCATAAGAACCAGAGCAGTAAGAATCAGCTCTTTCTCTTGAACACCGATGTCGCCTTTCGGATCAAGTAATACAAACTTACATCCCGAAAGAGCGAGGGCTAGCATAAGTATCCCTGCCTTCGATATGATGCTTTTATATCTTGAGGCTTCCATTGACTTTCTCGACTGTTTTATTTGCAAATTCCAAAAACTAAAGTGAGCACTTTAGGAATCTGCGGTGGATTTACAGGTTTTTTAATGCGCTGATCAAACGATCAGATTCCATAATGAAATGTTCACAAAGAGTGTATTATCATGGATAAGAGCTCTATATAAAACAACAAGTAGAGAACAGTTATCACATAATAAAAACATTCCTTTACAAAGAGCGCATTATGCTTACAAAAGTGGGCAATCACAGTATATTAAAATGCAATCTTAACTTTCATTTATGATGATACCAAAATAATGCCCTCTTTAGATAGTCTCATCTCTATCCATATGTAGAGTGTAGTCGTCACGTGATAGCGTGCGTATAAAATACGCTATTTTGCAACAATCCCCACATTACGTGCGGTAAATCATGTATCGTTCGAGACAACACTGCATACCCCACTCTCATATCGATGCTCCAAAACCTAATGAACACATGACTTCGCGACCTTTTTGTTAATCACCGATGTTCGATTTCAGTGAGCTTAACACACGCAAAATGAGCATTCATGCAGTGAATACCCTACGACACAAAACGTCGCTGCATACCACGCTATAGACGAATAAACGCGTTCGCATTGAGGCCTGTTCCCCTCTGAAGCGAAAGCCTCTTACGCTAACGGACTGGACATCCCATGCACCGCATATCGATGCCATTGACTGACAAGCGACATTACAATCACAAAGGAGCGATCCCATCGTGACCAGATATGTGAGTGGACACTCACTGACTTAGACGATGACTAACGTAACAATGTTAACGGTTTGCGTATCTTATGCAATCCATTCACAAACTTTTACGGCATAAACATAAAAAAACCGGACACGAGGTCCGGTTTATCGCTGTCTATACGCTCACAAACAGTCAATATTACGCTAGATTGGCGTTGTGATAGACCTGCTGAACATCATCACAGTCATCCAATAAATCCAAGAATTTTTGGAAGACTTCTGCATCTTCGCCCGTCACATCCGTATAGGTTTGCGGAACAAAGGTGATTTCCTCTACATCAATCTCTGTGTCTGGGAACGCTTCAGTCAATGCCGTTTTGGCTTTGAAGAATTCAGTATGAGGAGCAAAAACCGTTACTACACCGTCTTCAGCTTCGACATCACTGACATCAATATCAGCCATCATCAACGCTTCCAATACAGGCTCGTCATCTTCGCCTTTAAATTGGAATACCGCTTGATGCTCAAACATGTGTGATACGGTACCTGGGCTACCAATTTTCGCCCCTGTTTTCACAAAGCACTGACGAACGTCTTGGAACGTACGATTACCGTTGTCGGTTAAACAGTCGACGATCACACTTGCACCGCCAGGGCCAAAACCTTCATAACGAGCGGTTTCATAATCTTCACCACCGCCGCCACGGGCTTTGTCTAGCGCTTTATCAATAACATGGCCTGGAACATTGTCTTTCTTCGCTTTCGATATGAGAGCACGAAGCGATAAGTTTGCTTCCGGGTCTGCGCCACCATTTTTCGCACAAACGTAAATTTCTTTACCGTATCTGGAAAAGACTTTAATTTTTGCGCCTTGAGTTTTCGCCATTGAGGCTTTGCGCACTTCAAAACTTCTTCCCATCGGGATGTTCTCTCTGGTTCTGTATATTGCGGAGGATTTTAGCAGAAGAAAACGTCATTTCAATTTCCCCCTGCAAAGACATAAGCGTTCGTCTAAGCGACGCCCATCACTCGTTTGTATTTATCGACAGATTGTTGAAACCACTGCTTTTCATCATCATGACGAATGGATTTCAGTTGCTGAGTGATTGCGTCTGGTCCTGACTTCCCCTGCTTGATTTTCCAAACAATAAAAGAGGCTTGTTTATCGAGCTCGATTTTATTTTTTTCTTTGGGATCTAGCTGCGCAAGGTTGTAAGACATGCTGGTACTCTTCAATCGAAACACTTAGCTGAGCAATATAGCATAGAGACAATAGAAAAATTAAGGGGAAAAGTGCGTAATACCAGTGAATCCACCAATAAACATCCAAAAATATGAAGGGTGGCATTCGCCACCCTTCTGAATTCAATCACGTGTGAGTGTATTAGTCTAACAGACCAAGTTCGCGAGCTTCCTCAATCGATAAACCGCTATCTCGTATATCACGCATAATTTCGATGCGACGACGAGCTTCCGCTGACTTTATTCCTTTGCCCTCACCTTGCAGAGCATCAACTTCATCCATAAAGTCCCATTTGCTTGCCATATTAGCCATATCGTCATGGTTAAGAGAATTAATTGACATTGGGTACCTCCAAAAAACCATGTATTGGACAAGGTCATCTTTATCAAACCTTACCCACTATGTTAAGCACTTTAGAGATGGATTGTGAAGTAAACCTAAGATTGTCAATATAGCGCATAAGGCTGTTCAATAATTTTTGTAACTTGTTCGAGGTCGCTATATCTTTAGAAGATCCGCGTCGCATTTTACTCTAGCTGACTGAGGATCCATGCCAGACGATCATCGGCATTATGACAATGTTCATTTCGAATTGCCCAATAAGCGATAACCACCGCTGGAGTTTTTCTCACTCAGCGGACGCATGATCAAGGGAAAAGAGACAGGCAAAAAAAAAGCGAGGACTCTAAGAGTACTCGCCAAAACTATTCAGAATGAATGTAATAACAATATGAGCCAATCTATGTAGTTAGATAGGACAAAAGGTTGTCTATTCGGGGTAAAGAATACCCAGCTTGACGGTGAGCAATGTCAGACTTACGTCAAGCTTATGTTGATTGTTTGTTGATATCTAGACTTCTAAGGTTAATTCATCTAGCACTTGGAAAACGCTGTCATCCAGGTGCCCTTCTAAAATTTTCTTACTCACCTTGCGTCGTACCGCAAGCCCAGAGATAAGGCGCTCTATGGATAAGTGACGGCGGTTGGATTGGGAGTTATACAGCTCGATGACTTTACTCAGGGTTTCATAAGGCACGACCTGCTCGCCCACTTTGAGTAGCTCAAGCTTATCAATCAACTCGACACACTCTTCTCGAATCGAGTTAGGAGAATGTCCTGTCATCGCGGCTAACGCAATGATACTGCGTTCTAGCGCTTCTGAAGAGGTATATTTCGATAATGTAATGGTGATCTCGTCGGCATTTATTTCAACCAAGTGCTTACGCAACTTAACTCGTCTCCCGAGATTCCCTCTCGACGAAGAAGGCTTACGTTGAATCGGTTCAAATTCACCATCGATAATTTGCGACAATTCTTCGAGTTTTTGTTTCGATACCATTTCGTTACGCAGCGGATTAGGCAGTGTAGGCGCCATATTGCGTTTACCTGCATTCGTAGTACGAGCGCGAGAATAGCGTAAAACTTCTTCCACATCGCACTTGATATCGACTTCATAATCTTGCACTTTGTTTTTCTCAACCAATGTGGTGATCGTCAAGTGATATCCCCATAGGTTGACAACAAACATGCTCTGATCGCCTTTACCTTCAGAGAGCTTTCTTAATTCACGAATCAGATCCATCGAAAAGCGTCGCCACTCAATATTACGAGCAAGCTTTTGATTTAACTCACTTAATAACATAACGTCAGTATGACGACGTGACATTCGGCTTCGAAAGTAAGAATACAATTGGAACACCAGAGTATGTTGGCGAAGAATTTCTGGTGGAAATAAGAAAAAGTAGTCGCGAGTTAACAATTCTTCAAAAAACGAAGGTTCCCAAACCAGAATGTATAAATTCGGTTTTATACGAATTTCACCATCACTATTTTCCGTTGGTGCTTCTTCTGAAGCGGTTATGGTGCGAGCTAGGAAACGAAACCGATCACTTTTAAAGCCTTCTGGCATATTTTCACTTAACCAACGTCCGGTAAGCTCGTGGAGTTGGAAATCGGTAAATTCGATCCGATCAATGCTATCTCGAATAGAATCCCTCGCAGGACCGCTGTCTTTTTTGCCGCGTAATTGAAGAATATCGGTAATGTACAATGGGGTCTTATTAGGCACATGACTGGCATTGAGATGATAATCTTCTTGATGAGAGTCGTGATATTGCACTGTGAGTGTGAACAGGGCAAATAACGTCATGAGATCGTCAACGGTCATGATATTTTTTGACGATCGTGTTTCGATCACAGCGCGTGTTCCTGAGATCGATACCATGGATTTTTGATATTGTTTACGAGTACGTGGCGGAGCAAGTGCCTGATCGATAATTCCCGCCCAATTTGTCGGTGAGACAATAAATTGGTCGGCTTCGTCTTTCATGGCTGGTGGCATATTCAAACCATGCTCATGCAACAAGCGTTGATTCACTTGAGTTTGAGCTAATGCTTTAGAGCGCTTGCGTTTTTCAGATTGTTTGACCGAGTCGGTAACAAGGCTAGTTGAACCCAATACCGAGATAAGTTGATTGGGATTAATGAAACGATGCAGCATGGTTTTTCCGGCCAGTCCCTCTTCGAACTTAACAGGAATCTGCATAAACAAACCCACTTGCACGGCTGCACGTAACCGTTGTTGAATGGCCGCGCGTGTTAACTTTCCATCGGTCGCTTCAATAAGCTCTGTCGTTGACACCAATCCATCTTTGCTACGAAAACCCTGTAGCGAGATCAAATTCAATAATTCGATGATGCTTTTGGTGACGCCTTTGAAATGTTGGTATTGTTCAATCCAATCTACGGCAATTTCTGATACTTCAAATAGATGCCCATCTTTGTGCGATCGTGGGGCTTTAATCAATAATTTTTCTTCAGAGCTCATATCTGTTTCCGCATCACGTTAACCGTAATATCGCTATGTTTCCATGAAGCATAATGAAGTTTTGATCATAAATAAAGAAAAATCTTTAAGTTTTAAATAACTGATCTTTTTGCTTAATCTGATTAATATTGATTAATATGATCATATGATCTGGCTTTGAAATAGCATGTAAGATTATGTTTTTAAAGGCAATAAATTTTTATCTCTCGAAAGCATGATCATTGAATAACTGAAACCATGATCATGATAGTAAAGAAAGCATGATCATGTGATTGCGAATCGATGATCATCATGGATTCGCACACATGATCAAAGACATTCCGCAACAATGATCATCGTGTGATCACAGGTTATCCACAGAACGATCGTCTTTTTGTCATCGGCTGAAGATATACTGCGTCATTTTAGCTATTTTATGTCATTTCCAATGTGGATTTATCGCGTATTTGTCACGAAAGCATGATCAAGGTAAGTCATATTCGTGGCTCATTGCTGCTATTTTAAGCGTTTTTCGTCATGCAGTGACAGATGCCAGTCATTGTGCGCCAATCCCCCTTCACAACTGCCTATCGCGTAAACATGATCAAGGCAAGTCATGCGGCACTCTCGTGATTTCGACAACCTTGCATCGTATTGTCTAACCGGTTTGATATGGCTTTATGCATTGGTACATCTGACGTTTGCCGTAACTTAGCCATAATTTATCATGCTTCCGTAAGGATCATTATCTTGATCATTGATCCGTCCTTACCCTCTTGCATCTGACTCATTGATGATATTGATTATCGACGAAATTTCGCTTGATCATCGTTCCGATATGGTCGATCTCGACAGGAAGCATGATCATGATGACGTCCTTGATCATGCTTCCAATATGGTATTGTTGTACTCACGAGATCGTATTTTATGATAATGTGCTCTTGATTCAGTGATTTTTTGTAGGTATTCAATTTGAAATGACACATACCGTAATTTAGCGAGCGAATGTAATCGTTCCGAGCTAACTGAGTTGGATAAACGTATTGAGTCAGTTAGTTTACATTGTAAATAAGTGACGCTGTCACATTTTAAATGTTTGCGAGTTTTGACGACAAGTATTAACAAAAAATTGATGATGTTTATTGAGTTTGTTCATACTATAGCTAAATTAAGTTGTATTTAATGCGATATCTCGATATAAGTATTCGTACACCTTTTTGTTGTAAATTAATTGCTATGCTGTACAATTCAATTATCAAGGCCCTACTGACGGAATCAGGCAATGAAACGAGAAAATACGATTGAAAATCTCTACCAACTCGCTGAGCAAACTCAACAAGTACAAGCGGATCGCATAGAGATAGTTTTAGAAGAGCGGCGTGATGAACATTTTCCACCGATGTCTAAGGCATTAATGGAAACGCGTTCAGGATTAACTCGTCGTAAACTGGATGATGCGATTGCCAAGCTAGAAGCGGCAGGCCATCAATTTACTAAAAATAACGCAAATCATTATTCAATTTCTCTCGCTGAAGCACACATGTTGATGGATGCGGCGGGCGTGCCGAAGTTTCATGAACGTAAGAAAAGTGCGGATAATAAGCCCTGGATCGTCAATGTTCAGAACCAAAAGGGTGGCACGGGAAAATCCATGACGGCGGTACATTTAGCCGCTTGCCTCGCATTGAACTTGGATAAACGTTACCGTATTTGTCTTATCGACTTGGACCCGCAAGGGTCACTGCGCCTATTTTTGAACCCACAAGTTAGCTTAAGTGAAAATGCCAATATCTACTCAGCCGTTGATATTATGCTGGATAACGTTCCTGAAGGCACTGAAGTCGATAGCGAGTTTTTGGACAAAAACGTATTACTGCCAACTCAGTATCCTAACTTACGGACGATTTCTGCCTTCCCAGAAGACGCTATGTTTAATGCAGAGGCGTGGCAGCATTTGTCCAAGAATCAATCGTTGGATATTGTGCGTCTGTTGAAACAGAAACTGATTGATAAGATTGCCGATGATTTTGATATCATCATGATTGATACTGGGCCACACGTTGATCCGTTGGTGTGGAATGCAATGTACGCGTCCAATGCCTTGCTCATTCCGTGTGCGGCAAAACGGTTAGATTGGGCGTCGACGGTGAACTTCTTTCAACATCTCCCAACGGTGTATGAAATGTTTCCCGCGGATTGGCAGGGGTTGGAGTTTGTGCGCCTGATGCCGACCATGTTTGAAGATGATAATAAAAAACAGGTGTCGGTATTAACCGAAATGAATTATTTGTTGGGGGATCAAGTCATGATGGCGACGATTCCTCGTAGTCGTGCTTTTGAAACTTGTGCTGATACATACAGCACCGTATTTGACCTTACGTCCGGCGATTTTGAAGGCGGTAAGAAGACATTAGCTACCGCTCAAGATGCAGTACAAAAAAGTTCTTTAGAACTCGAGCGCGTTCTTCATAGTAACTGGGCTTCCTTGAATCAGGGGTAATGAAAAAATGGCATTAAAAACATCTGAGCTGAATGCAAAATTGTTTGGTAAAGCAGATAAGCGCCGTGCGACCACACCGTTGGAAGCGCAAACCGCTGCGAAGGAACAAGCTCAAGTTATTGAATTAGCTGTGGCTGGTGAGCAGCAAGTCACGTTTGAATTGATGAGTATACCCGCGGAGCAAGTACAATCGGCGACGGTTGTGTTTGCTGAAAACGCTCGTGAACAGGCGTTTTTGAATGAACATGCGTTGTCGGATGTGTTAACTACGCTGCGTGATAAAGGTCAACAATACCCAGCGGTAGGGCGTCGGTCTGCGGACGGTAAGATTGAAGTGCTTGATGGTAGCCGCCGTCGGATGTCGTGTATTTTGGCGGGCAAACCATTCTTGATTTATGTTGCCAATAACATTAATGCTGAGCATGCAAAATTTCTTTCTGATGTCGCGAACGCGCATAAACCACTATCTTTGTATGAACGCGGCAAAGAAATGCAAGCGAAGCTTGATAGTGGTGAGGCGACGGATCAAAAAGCATTGGCTCGTATGTTCCAATGCAGCGAGGCGTTAGTGAGTGGTGCGTTGAAAGCGGCGGCGCTTCCGCTTGAGTTATTGAAAGCTTACCCGAATGTGGTTGAGTTAGGCCGACCAACTATCGTCAAACTGCATAAACAGTTCAGCGAGCTAGATAGTGAAAAACAGCAGCAGTTGGTTGAACGTTGTTATGACAACGGCACGTATGTCTGGCAGCGTTGTGAGGCTCAAGGCGTATCTCGTATCACCAAAGAAGTGACTGAGATGCTAGAAGAGTGGATTAAAGATCTCGAACCGCCCAAGCAAAAAGAAAGTGCCAAAGTCGATCTCATCAAAGGACGTGCGAGTTACGTTCGTAAAGGTACCAATCTATCGCTGAATATGAAAAAGGTCGATGATGAGACAATGAGTGAAATCTTGGCGTTTATTGAGAGTAAACTTCAGTAATCAACGCTCTGTCACTCCGTTTTCTATGAACCCGCCTTGGCGGGTTTTTTGTGCTTGAAGAAAAAACTCGATTCTTCTACGTGTTGCGTTCGTCAGTTTTCAGTCTGTGATACCATCAAACCGTGTACTTAACTAGATGATGAACATGACGTCTGAACATACTTTTCTACAGAACTTGCACCACATAGCGATAACGCGAAATTGCCGATTTGGTGTTGTTGTCGAGGATACAGAACGTTGCTCTCTCGAGATTTGCCAGACAGTGATTGAGCACTGGCCACGAGAGCAACGTATTCTATGTTTCGGTTTCAACGGTGGCGAGCGTTGTTGCAACTTATCCACTCATCAAGGCCAGCAAATCTTGGGGCAAGAAAGCCATTTAATGATTTGGAATTTATCCCAGCCTTGGGATGCGAATAGTTTCAGTGCAGCGATAGGAACGTTGTCTGGTGGTGGATTACTGATTTTTATTGGTCAGTTGCAAGAGTCTTCGGCGGCCAATCAATGGTTAAATCAGAAATTGTCTCATCTGTTGCGGTTGACGAGACAATCTGTGCCAGCCCTACCCTCAGAGCATATGACTGGACAAGACAATGACCCGTATAGCGAGCAGCAGACCGCTGTCGATTCCATCCTGCGTGTTGCCAAAGGACATCGCAAACGTCCATTGATTCTCACCGCTGATAGAGGACGAGGGAAAACCAGCGCTTTGGGAATTGCGAGTGCCGAACTGATGCAATCAAGCCAGCTTCGCATCGCCGTTACTGCGCCCACAAAACGTGCCATCGTCCCTTTGTTTACTCATTTACTCGCGCACGCCCCGGATGTCTCGCAACGCAAAGACGGCTTCTACCTCGGCCAAGCATCGCTTAAATTTGTGGCGATGGACCAACTGCTACAAGAACTTGATCTCTACGATTTCGTTTTGGTGGATGAAGCCGCCGCGTTTCCTGTTCCTATGCTGCAATCATTAGTCGAGCAACATCATCGCCTTGTATTTTCGACCACGATCAATGGCTATGAAGGATGCGGGCGTGGTTTTACTCTGACGTTCCAGCGGTGGCTAAGGCAGCAACGGCCCGAGACCCGTCTTATGCATATGACTCAACCCATCCGATGGTGTTCTGGCGATCCGCTTGAAGCATGGTATCGCGATACGCTGTTGTTAAACCATCGGTTACCGACGCTTAAAGACGCTACAGGTTATGAGTTACGTCAACTGACGGCGCAGAACATGCTTGATGACACTGGGTTGTTGCAGCAGATTTTTACGCTATTGGTGAGTGCCCATTATCAAACGTCTCCTAATGATGTCTTCCAAGTACTCACGGATGAGGCGATACGCATCGTCGCAGCATTTCGAGGAGATACGGTCGTCGGGTGTGTATTAGGCGTCTTAGAAGGCCAGTTGGATCCTTCACTTGTGACGGATATTTGTTTGGGTAAACGACGGCCTCGAGGGCATTTGGGGGCGGTCACGTTGGCCAATCAATTAGGCATTGCCAGCGCGGCTGAGCAAGCGAGTCTGAGAGTGATGCGAATTGCTGTTCACCCAGACGTTCAAGGGCAGGGGATTGGCAGTCAGTTGCTGCGTTTTGTTGGCGATCAAGTGCGCACAGATTTTCTTTCCACCAGTTTCGGTTGCACTCCTTCCTTGTTAGCGTTTTGGCGTAACAACGGATTTGTCACCGTTAAGTTAGGCTCTAAACGTGATCAGGCGAGTGGCCGCTATTCTGCACTCATGGTTAAAGCGAATAACCTCCAGTGGTTAGCTGAGGCATTACAACAATTTCGCACACAGTTGCTGTTTGAATTGAATGATACTTTTCGCGCCGTCGAGACAGCGGTGTTAATGCCGTTAGTGGGAGAGGCGCTTATCGGGCAAACGTATCCAGTGAGTGATGTATCTTACTCATTGGTACATCGCTATGCGTTGGGCGGCAGTAATTATGAATCTGTCGCGGGTAACCTATATCAGATTATCCTCGCGCGTCTTACTATGCAGCAACCCGTGTCGAGTCTATTGTTTAATAAAGTGGTCCAAAAACGTTCATGGGGCGAATGCGCTCGGCAGCATAATTTGACTGGGAAAAAGCAGGTTGAACAGACAATCTGTGCGGAGCTGCAAACGTGGGATTATTTACAGTGTAAATGAGGGTGTGAGTCGGCTAACTATTTACACTGTAAATGGAAGGCTGTTATTGGTTAGGTTTACACTGTAAATTGTCAATCAATGCTAACCTCGTTTATATTTACAGTGTAAATTAGCAGGTGAGGGGGGATAAGCGATCTCATCGTGTTTTTCGTGCTAACTGTCTTTGTAAGTACCATAAAGTTAGGTAAACTGAAAATCTATAAATTACTTCGGGTTAGGCTATATGTGGAAAGACTTTGTCGGACTTGATAACGACAATTCAAGAGTGATTGCGAAGATGACTGAATCACAGACATTCGATTCAGCACTAGACAAGCGAGCATTAAAGGATGCATTGCAAGAGCTTGGTGTTGCAGACTATTGTCCCTTGGATGAAGGCATTGATAAATTCCTTAATGCTGGACGTTCGGGAGATGCGTCTGTTTATCAGGGATTCGTGGTAGCAGAAAAACGCAACGCGACGCTCGAGATCACCGTCTCATCCAATCAAATGCAGGCAAGCATGACAGTGACTGGTGCTTATGGCGGTCGGTCACTGATTGCTGACGAGATTGTCAAAGCGATTTCTGATGCGGGGATCAAAAAGGGCATTCATAAGCCAAGCCTGAAGAAAGTGCTTGTTGCGAGTCAAGCACTCAAACCGGGGGAAACATTTACCCAACTCTTCGCACAAGGTAAAGACGTGGAAGATGGTAAGAACGCTTATCTGAAACCCCTGATTAAGGACGTCATGAAACGGGTTCTTGCTCCGAAAGACAATGATGCTTTTAAAGTCGATATGCGAGACTTCGGTAGCACCATTACTGTAGAAGAAAATGACCCTGTGATGGAGCGCTTGTCTGCCACTCCTGGCCGCGAAGGATTTAATGTACTCGGTGAGATTCTTGCTCCAAAACCGGGTGAAGATGTCACGTTACAAGAAGGCAATGGAACACATATTTCTCCTGATAATCCGAATATCTTGCTTGCGACAACCTCTGGCATGCCCATTATTCGAGATAAAACCGTTGATGTGGAGCAGGCGCTTTGCTTAAACAATGTGAGCGTTGCAACAGGCCATGTTAAGTTTAAGGGCTCGGTGATTGTTGCCGGAGACGTCGAACCCGGTATGATTGTCCGCGCAACAGGCGATGTCACGGTGGGTGGATTTATTGAATCGGCGAATGTGCAGGCCCAAGGAAGTATTACTGTTGCGAAAGGCATCATTGGCCACTCTGAACAAGATGATGATACTAAAACGTGTGTCGTGAAAGCCGGTGGCGCCATTAAAGCCAATTATGCTCAGTATGCAGAACTGCAAGCTAATCACGATATCTATCTCACCGTACACGCGATGGGAAATGACATTCGCTGTGGCGATAATCTGTATGTCACCGATGAAAATAGCACACAAGGTACATTAAGCGGTGGCCATGCTAAAGTCGGTGGTAAAGTGGTGTGTTATCAATTGGGCGTGGAAGGGGATACGGCCACGGTCATTGAGGCTTACGCCAAATTTGCTTTACAAAAAGAACGTTTGGCGAAGCAAAAAGCCTTGTATGTGAAAGCGCAAGAGGCAACGATGGACATCGTTCGTAAAGAACTGGTCGTTAAAAAACGCGATAAAAGTGAGCGCTCTCAAGAGGACATTGATCTCATCGACCATCAGAAAAAAGTCGCGACCGCACAGATGGAGAAAGCGAAGCTAGCGGTAGAAAAAACCAATGAGCAGCTTGATGTCTTACTGAAAGAGAACACAGTAGAAGCCACTAACAAAGTCTTCACCCATGTTACGATATGTTTTGGTGGCGAGAAAGTGACGACTAAGCGTATCCATGGTCCTTCGGTATTTTATTTCAATCAATACGAAATCCAATGCGAAGCCAAAATGAATAATGAAGATATTCCCGTAGGTGATGAGAGTATCACGATCTAGATAGAGACAAATGATAATGTGTGGTTTCGAGTTCATTCATTAAAAGCAATGGATGGAATGTCTATTGGATCTTGAAAACACACTGAGGCAAAGTTGGAGTAAAAATGGAACTTGCAGATATGCGCCGCGAATATACTCGCGGAGGTTTAAGACGAGATAACTTACAAACAAACCCTGTTGATCAGTTTAACTTATGGTTATCTCAGGCTGTGGATGCAAAGTTGACGGACCCAACGGCCATGACGGTTGCGACCGTTGATGAGCATGGGCAACCTTTTCAACGTATTGTTCTTCTAAAGAACGTGGAAGAGGATGGGTTTGTTTTTTATACCAATTTAGGAAGTCGTAAAGCCCAACATATAGAACATAATCAACGGGTCAGTTTGCACTTTCCATGGCATCCATTAGAGCGGCAAGTTCATATCACTGGAGTCGCTGAGAAATTGACGGCTAAAGAAAATATGCGTTATTTCACTTCGCGTCCCAAGGACAGTCAAATTGCGGCCATTGCCAGTCGTCAGAGTCGTCGTATTTCAGCGCGTGGTGTCTTAGAAGCGACGTTTTTAGAATTGAAAAAGAAATTTGCCCAAGGAGATATTCCAGTTCCTAGTTTCTGGGGTGGGTTTCGCATTCGACCAACCAGTATCGAGTTTTGGCAGGGAGGTGAAAATCGATTGCATGATCGTTTTCTATATTCTCGGGAAGGGAATGAATGGATAATTGACCGTCTCGCGCCTTAATTGAGTTGAGCTTAGTGATAGAGGCTGAGGTTCCACGCTGGTATGGTCATTTTCTTTCTCTACGCCATTTTAAGCAATGTTACTGTGTAACCCATACCAATGCTTGCCTTTCTCGTTTTATCACTGTTAGGGTTAATTATAGAAAGCCATATTTTTTAGGTTTTCTCTCAATTATTACGAACAATGCTTTTTTCAATGCCTCGGTTTCAACAGGTATCACATAAAATAAAAAAAGGGAGCTATGCTCCCTTTTTTTATTTGTGCTTGTTTATGCTTATTGCAGTTCTCTGACGACTCTAAAACCGACATAGTTTGCGGCAGTATCAGGCGCAATGAATAAATGACTATACGCTTTTGCTACGTCAGGTGAGAAACTCCAGGCTCCACCTCTTGCCATTCCTCGCTCATCGTTGGTCCATTCCCACACATTGCCAACCATATCATAAAAGCCAAAATGATTAGGGTCGAAAGACTTGACCGGTGAGGTACTTTTGTTTGACCACTGACTACCGGACCAGCCAGTATTGGCATGATTGGCACCAAATTCATCCCCCCACCAGTAGTCACTTTGACTGCCTGAGCGAGCAGCAATTTCCCATTCGTTAGTGCTAGGCAGGCGGTATTTGAATCCAGTTTGCTTGGAGAGCCAAGCGGTATACGCCTGAGCATCGTTTTTGCTGACACAGGCAACTGGGTGTTTAGCCGTTTGTCTAAAGCCTGGATTACGCCAGTAGCTGTCGGAAAGCGGGGTAAATTGGGTCTCATTCACTGAGATACATAAGTGTTTAAGTTCCGCATCCGTTTGATAATTCGTTTGATTAATGAAAGTTTCAAACTGACCAACTGTCACAGGAGTCGCTCCCAATGCGAAAGCATGATCAAGGACGATCTTATGGTTTGCGTGTTCTCCGACTAAATATTCACCAGGAATCATGGTGATCATTTCTGGGGCTTTTAAGCCACCTTTCAATGAATCCGCGAATTTGTGCCCTGCTTTTAAAATATTGGCCTGTTCTTTCAAAACCGCACGTAACGTGTAATTAGAGCGAATATCAAGCGTTTTAGTAAAGTCGTGATAGCCTTCTTTGGTGATGGTAATTTCGTGCTCACCAACTGGCAGCATGATGTCGGTTGGCGTGCTACCGTAATTCACGTCATCGACCATAATGTGATCGTGATATTTGTTTGAATGAACGGTTAGACTGACCCAAGCAACAGGTTGATTTTTTTGCGATTGCGCCAGTTTCTCTGGATCGACACAATCTGATTGATTGAAGCCGAGTAATTGGCATGCCACTGCCTTATCTGGACGAGCTTCGAGTTCGGCTGAAATAACGGTTTCATACTGATTGTTGTTATTAAAGCCAGATTTCAGCGTGCGATGGGTAAGCAAATGAATATTCAGCGACACATTGTTGACATGTTGTTTGATCACATCGGTTTCTGTCGCGTTGTTCACCAACCATTGCTGGTATTGATTCACCGCTTTTTGTAGGCCCAGTTCTTTGGTTTGGGTCGCACACTGAGCAATGGTCATATTACGACTGCAACGATTCGTGAAGCGGATTTTTTGCTCATGCTTTTGCTCTAGTTCACCCTGTAAACGGTGTGCACGAGCTTGGCGTTTCTGTGCTTTTAGTTTATCTCGCGCAACAGCGAGCTGCTGAATGTGTTGGTCTTGTTGCTCAATAGTGGCGTGAAGTTCATCCAGCGTTTGTTGAACGCTCAAATGTTCTTTTTGATTGGCTTTAACCTGCGACCATGCTTTTTGATAAGCGCTTTTGACTGAACTAATATCGGTGTTTGGCTTGGTTAACATCTCATCATAAGCTTGATGTAACGCCTGTTTTGCCGCTTGTAGCTGCTTATTGAGCGCATCGGCTTTCTGTTCTAATTGGCGCAGCTCGTCCTGCTTATGTTGATAAGCCTTCTGTTGAGTCTGTTTCTTTGCTTGTGCATCCTGCAACTCTGTCTTTTTATTTAATAGCGCGTCATTAATGGCGCTGACAGAAGACACGTTATTGTCTGCTGCATAAGCCGCCGTGACGACTAAAGAAGGAGAGAGTGCTAATAACAGAGCGGGTAAACCGTATCGCATTATTATCTACTTCAGTTAGCTAATGAAATTATTCTCGCTATTCTAAACGAAAACGCCATCTTGTAAGAAGTCATCTTTCAATAACTTAGTAACAAAATGACGTTAAAGCAAGAAATGTGTTAGTTATCAATTAATAACTATTGACTGACTTTAAGAATTAGTTCTTTTTGTTTGGACGAAGTTTCACCCAAACCGTATCATTGCCATTGATCGTGACGACTCGGTTGTAGGTTTCAAATCCTTTTTTCGCGATAGTCACCTGATGGCGACCAATAGGCAATACGATCTCGATCGGTGTACTGCCATAATTGATGCCATTAATGGTCACTGAGTCACCGTACTGATCTGAGCGTAATGTTACTGTAGCCCATTGCTTATCTTGCCTTTTTTGAGCCTTACTTGACCCTTTTAAACAATAACGAGAGGATACATTCAGTAGCTTACACGCCGCTACGGTCTCTGGTTTTGCTTGTATTTGAGCACGAATTTGCGTGAAGTAATCATTGCTTCCCTCAAAACCACTACGCACAATTTGCGAATCTTCGACCGTAATATTGAGTTCGACACCTTTGAGGTTTTGTTTGGCTAACGATGATTCAGTAAGCTTGTTTAATAATTGATTGCGAAAAGTTTTAACAGCTTTCTGTTTGGTTAAATGATGGCCTTGGCTCGCACATTCACCCAATGTCATTGTGGTCGAACAATTGGTTTTATAGCTGGTTTCTATCGCGCTACTTTCACGCAATTCTGTTTCCAAACGTTTCACTCGCGCTTCAATACGACTTTCTTGAAGGTTGGAATATTCGGCTTTAACACGCGCTAATTTTTGTTTTTTACGAGAGAGTTCCATCTCGCTTTCTGTAATGGTTTGTTGCTTATCGAGTTGAGCGGATTGGTTGTCTTTAACATCACTCCATGCTTTTTGATACGCTTTTTGGTAGCTGACCAAGTCAGTTTCAGGGGCGTCTAATAATTGGCGATATTGTTTATCCAGCTCTGATTTGGCTCGCTCCTGCTTCGTTTGCAGTTCTTTGCTTTCGCGTTTTAGCTTTGCCAACTCATTCTTTTTTTGCTGGAGCTGACTCGCCTGCTCGTTATATTCAGTCGTGAGCGTATCGATATCACTCTGTTTGTTCGTTAGTTTTGCATCAATACTCGCCACTTGATCGACGGAGTCGACGTCGTTAGCTTGTACTGATGTTATTGCCCAAAATGGGCTTAGCGCAAGTAATAGCGCTGGGATGCGATGTTTGATCATAGGTCCCTGCAACAATTCTACGTTTTACCACCGAAGGAAAACAGTGGGAAAGACAATCTTATGACAGCATAGTGAACACGCTGACTCTTATAGTAACTATTCGTATTGGTTTCGTTTATAAAAGTGTAGTAACAAACTAGGTAACTGATTTTTATCTTTTATAAATATCCACTCTTCATTTTGAGCTGTTAAATAAATTATGCAAGCTTCTTGTTACATATGTCGCCCTATTTTTAGAGTTGAATAGACATTAACCGTAATTAATGTGCACTTGATCATTGTTCCGAGTTGAAGATTTTATCTTCGTTTATGAATATAGCAGTTTTTTCAGTAGGCTGTGTGGGTTGCGATTCATTTTTGATGGTTCATGATATTTTAAACTTGAATCGGACACACGTTGAGGATAACTTGATCAGTCAGTCGCGAAATAACGAAGGAACGTTGTGCTATGGATGACCTGTATACCTCTTCATCGTCAAGTGATCCTATCCCTTTATCCTCAGCATTAAAGCCCGCAGAGTTGGTTAGGTTACCACCTGAAATGGCTTGTCACGAACATGAACATACGCAAGTGGTTATCGGTTTAACAGGCTTGATGGAATTTGAGGTCAATGGGGTGGGCAACATCGTTCATCCTGGTCAAGGATGTGTGGTGCGCTGTGGGGCCGATCATGCGTTTGGCGGAATCAGTCAGCGCTCCGATATTTTAGTGCTTAATATGCGTGTGCCGAGTGATAATGAACCACTACTGATCTCCCAGCTCAATGAACTGGCGAAACGCGATATGTATTTTCAGTTGGATGCACAGATCCAGAAATTGATTCGTATCTTAACCAGTGAAATGCAAGCCTATCCTGATGACTGGCAGTTGAGTCGTGCCTGTAACGATACACTGATCGCCATTTTGCAACGGCACGTCTCTGCCTTCCAGTTAAAGTGGCGAGCGTCTCGCTTCGATATTGATGTCATTGATCGTTACATAGAGAAAAATATGGCGTATCCCATTACCGTTGCTCAGCTGGCTGGTGCAGTATTTCTCGGAGAAAGTCAGTTTCACGAGCGGTTTAAACAGGCAACCAAAACAACGCCTTATCAGTATTTAGTCAAAAAGCGCATAGATAAAGCCAAACAATTGCTTGAAGAGGGACGGTTAACGATGAGCCAAATCTCAGAAGCGACGGGTTTTTCCAGCGCGAGTGTCTTTAGTCATACATTTTCTCGGCAAGTCGGGTGTTCGCCTTCCCAATTCTCCAAATAATCGTGTGTATGCCCACGTCTTAGTTGTTAATAATTCCTCCTTTGTGGTGTAGCAAATCTGTTAATAAGCCAAGTTTTTGACAAAAAAACCGGAGGTTTTCACAAGTATTCTTTTCAGACTCAAAATACACTGCCAAGCTAGTAGACGGAATTTCCGGAAATCAACAGCGGGCATGGAGAACAACGCATGTTTAACGCAATGGATGTATTACAACCTGAATGGGTTGATCAACCTCTCGACCAGCTTTGGGCAGAGATTTCACCTTTGTACATGGTGGATGAATCACAATGGCTACAACAACTTTTACCCCTCGCAACACCGACTGAGCAAGAAAAGTCCCAGATCAGTACCAATACGGCCGAGTTAATTACTGCGATCCGTAACGACAAACGGTCCGTGCAGATGATCGATGCTCTTCTTCTCGAATACAGCTTGGACACTCAAGAAGGTATCTTACTGATGTGTCTTGCTGAAGCCTTGATGCGCATTCCTGATACCGACACCGCTGATGCTTTTATTCGAGATCGCTTAAGTGTCGCCGATTGGAAATCACACCTGAATCGTTCGGATTCTGTGTTTGTGAATGCGTCCACTTGGGGGTTGATGTTGACCGGTAAAGTCGTCGGGTTAAAAAACCCGGACGAAACCAGCCCGAAACAAGCATTAAACCGTTTGGTGAACAAATTATCAGAGCCCGTCATTCGTAAAGCCATGCAGCAAGCCATGAAAATCATGGGGCACCAATTTGTGTTAGGACGTTCAATGAGCGAAGCACAAAAAAATGGCAAACCGATGCGCGAGCAAGGTTTCACCTATTCCTTTGATATGTTGGGGGAAGCCGCGTTAACGTCCGAAGACTCAAATGCCTACTATCAAGATTATCTCATGGCTATCGAGGCGGTGGGCAGTAATCAATCTGATAGTAAAACTAGCCCACCAGCGTCGGTCTCCATTAAGTTATCCGCCATTCATCCTCGCTATGAAGTGGCGAATACGGATCGCGTGATGAATGAATTGTATCAACGCATGTTGTCGTTGCTTAAGCATGCCATCCATCATGATGTTGCGATTACGATTGACGCTGAAGAAGCGGATCGTCTAGAGCTTTCTTTACTATTATTTGAAAAACTCTATCGCCATGAAAGTGTCCGCGGTTGGGGGAAATTTGGGTTAGTGATCCAAGCGTACTCTAAACGTGCGTTACCCGTGTTGGTTTGGTTAACGGCATTGGCAAAATCTCTCGGTGATGTCATCCCTATGCGGTTAGTAAAAGGCGCATACTGGGATAGCGAGATCAAATGGTCACAGCAGAGCGGTTATGATAATTACCCCGTCTTTACCCGTAAAGAAGCTACGGATGTGTCTTATTTGGCATGCGCACGCTTCTTATTGAGTGATCATGTCAAAGGTCATTTGTATCCTCAGTTCGCTGGGCACAACGCGCAAACCGTCAGTTCTATTGCCGTCATGGCCACTCATAAAGAGTTTGAATTTCAGCGCTTACACGGTATGGGTGAAGCATTGTTTAATCAAGTGCTTAAAAAATATGGACAAGATGTGCGTATTTACGCTCCAGTCGGCAGTCATAAAGATTTGTTGCCGTATCTCGTGCGTCGTTTACTGGAAAATGGGGCTAATAGCTCCTTTGTCCATCGCTTGATTGATGCTCGCTGCCCAATCGAAGAACTGAACCAGCATCCTGTGGATGCCTTACTGGCACAGCCAACATTGCACAATGATCGCATTGCGTTACCGGCACAGATCTATCCGCAGCGTCGTAATTCACGTGGGATCAATATTGATATTGAAAGTGAAGCAACACCTTTTGACGCTTTGGTTAACTCATGGTTAAGCCATGTATGGTCTGGAGCCTCGATCATCAATGGCTATAAACAAGACGAAAGCATGATCAAGGGTGATCATACGTCTGACGCCGTTACCGCACCCTTCGATCGGCGCGTGACCGTTGGGCATATTTCCTATGCCACCCTTGATCATGTGTCCGAGGCTATTGCAGGAGCGCAAGCGGCATTGCCTGATTGGCAAGCATTGGGCTACCAAGCTCGCGCTGAAAAATTAGAGGCTTTGGCTGATAGCTTAGAAGACAACTTAGCTGAGTTAGTGGCGCTTTGTCATATGGAAGCGGGAAAAACCATTCACGATAGCATTGATGAAGTACGAGAAGCGGTCGATTTTTGTCGCTTCTACGCCAAGCAATCCGATGTTTTCTCGGCAAAAACGTTTACCGATTTTACTGGAGAAACGTTCAATTATCAGAGAAGCGGCTTAGGGGTTATTGCGTGTATTAGTCCTTGGAACTTCCCGTTAGCTATTTTCTTGGGACAAATTACAGCGGCTTTGGTCAGCGGGAATACTGTTGTTGCGAAGCCAGCGGAACAAACCTCGTTAATTGCATGTCGTGCTGTTGAGTTGATGAAAGAGTCAGGTTTTCCTGATGGTGTTATTCAATTACTCACCGGAATTGGTGCGGATATTGGTCAAGCGCTGACCTCTGATGCGCGAATCGCGGGAGTGGCCTTTACGGGGTCCACCAACACGGCGCAAAAGATCAATCAAGCGTTAGCGAACCGTGAGGTAACACCTGTGCCTATGATCGCCGAAACTGGCGGACAGAACGCCATGATCGTGGATAGTACCGCACTGCCTGAGCAGGTGGTGAGAGATGCATTGCGTTCTGCATTTGCTTCTGCTGGACAACGTTGTTCGGCACTTCGTGTGTTATTTGTTCAAGAGGACATTGCAGAGCGTATCATTAGTTTAATTAAAGGTGCGATGCATGAGTTGCGACTCGGCCTGCCTTATGAACACTCTACAGATGTTGGCCCAGTTATTGATGCGAATGCTCGCGATAAATTGAACGCCCATATTGCGCATATGAAAGCCACACAAACACTGGTTACCGAGTTAACGATTCCAGACGAATGTCAAAATGGGGACTTTGTTTCACCGTGTGCATTTGAAATCGACTCAATTAACGTGTTACAAGAAGAGCATTTCGGACCGATACTGCATATTGTTCGTTATAAGGCGAGTGAGTTGCCACAGGTGCTCAATAGTATTAACCAGACAGGTTACGGGTTGACATTGGGAGTACATAGTCGAAATGAAACGACCTATCGATGGATCGAAGCGCATGCACGAGTGGGGAACTGTTACATTAACCGTGACCAAGTCGGAGCTGTCGTAGGGGTGCAACCCTTTGGTGGGCAAGGTTTATCAGGAACCGGTCCTAAAGCGGGTGGGCCACATTATTTATATCGCTTTACTCAAGCACAGTACGATTAAGAGAGGGAACTTCGATGGTAGTACATCCTAATACGCGATTTGCAGATGCTGAGTCTGCTTGGGACAACTGGCAGCAAACTCGTTTCGACTATAAAAAGGACGCGTTATTATCTTGGCAGCAAAAACTCTATCCACAACGGATCGAGTTAGCGCAAGTGATGCAGTATCAGTTAACGCACTGTGAAAGCAAAGTGGCTGACATTCATCATTTGGTTGGGCCGACCGGAGAAACGAACGAATTGTATACAACCGGTCGCGGGGTCACGCTCTTGATCCAACAAAGTGTTGGGGTCAATGCGCAAAAAGCAACAATAGCGCAGTGCACGGCTGCGTTAAGTGCCGGAAATTGTGTCATTATTTGCAGTGATGACATTGAGTTTCTTAATCAATTAAACGAGACTTACGAACAATCGATGTTACCGTCTCATCTGTTGATCACGTTACCACTGGATAGCTATGACTCGGTATTAGAGTCTGACGTGCGTAATGTTGGATTGATTGGTGATACGGATATGGAAATGACATTGAATCGCGCGCTTGCAATGCGCTCTGGTGTGCTTGTGAGTTTAGTGAGTGAAACGGACTTGGTTGCCTTACCTTGGGCACGAGATCCGAACTTAGTGTTACGTTTTATCACTGAACGCACGCGTACCATCAATATCACCGCAGTGGGTGGCAACGCCAGTTTACTAGAGCTTGGTAGTAGCGCTCACTAAATTAACTACTCCGCTCGTCTCCTCGTAAGTTGGATAAGACAGGGAAAAGCGTGAGTTACATAGAGGATTTGTATATGGATACAAGTAGCATAGCGATCACAGGCACTTTCGTTGTCTATTTGGTTCTGATGTTAGCGATAGGATTATACGCTTATCAACGAACCAAAAACTCAACCGATTATTTTTTAGGTGGACGCTCGCTAGGCCCTTGGCCATCCGCGTTATCGGCAGGAGCCTCAGATATGAGTGGTTGGCTCTTGCTGGGCTTACCTGGTTATGCTTATGCTTCCGGATTTGAAGCAACATGGCTTGCTGGGGGCCTATTAGTCGGAACGTGGTTGAACTGGTTGATTGCTGCAAAACGGTTACGGACATACAGCATCACTACCGATGCTCTGACGTTGCCACAGTTCTTTGCACGACGCTTTAACGATAAGTCATCATTGATCCAGAGCGTGTCGGCCTTTTTCATTTTGCTATTTTTCTTATTCTATACCAGTGCAGGCTTAGTCGCTGGAGGTAAGTTATTTGAAACGGTCTTTGGGTTGGATTATCGCTACGCCGTCGTCATTGGTACCTTGTGTGTGGTGTCTTATACCTTATTTGGTGGCTTCTTAGCCGTTGCATGGACAGATTTGGTACAAGGCTTGCTCATGTCTGCGGCGTTGGTTGCCGTTCCATTGGTGGCGTTAGATGGAGAAGGGGGCTTTAGCTCTTTCCAATCGCAAATGAACGATATTAATCCACAGCTGTTGACGTTTTGGAATTCTATTGATGGTAAACCGTTAGGTGCCATTGCGATTATCTCGCTGGTCGCTTGGGGATTGGGCTACTTTGGTCAGCCACATATCCTAGCGCGTTTCAAAGCGACGCGTTCAAATAAGGACATCAAAACTGCTCGCCGTATTGCTGTGATTTGGACTGCCATTTCAATGTGTGGTGCGTTGCTGGCCGGGATGGTTGGTTTGCTTTATGTGCAAAATAATCCGGGTATTGCCTTACAAGATGGTGAAAAAGTGTTCATGTTGCTTGTGAATGCAATGTTCCATCCTATTGCTGCCGGTATTTTGTTGGCGGCAATCTTAGCCGCGATAATGAGTACCGCTGACTCTCAGTTATTGGTGTCATCATCTGCGTTTTCAGAAGACCTTTATAAAGAAATATTCAATAAGCAAGCCACTTCAAAACAAGTTGTGATGATGGGACGTATTGGCGTGATTGTCATTTCGCTGATTGCCTTGAGTTTAGCCATGGATCCGGAGAGCTCAGTACTCGGTCTTGTGTCTTACGCTTGGGGTGGATTTGGCGCCGCCTTTGGCCCTGCCTTATTGTTGAGTTTATATTGGTCTCGTATGACGCGATACGGCGCGCTTGCTGGTATCGTCGTTGGCGGTGTCACGGTCGTATGGTGGAAACAAATGACTGGAGGCATCTTTGATTTGTATGAGATTGTTCCGGGATTCATTTTATCGACGCTTGTGATTGTGGTCGTCAGTAAACTGGGCAATGGCCCTGATGAGTCTGTGGTTCAACAACATAAAACGTACTTAAATCAATTGGAAACACTCGATTAAGTAAAGTGAATTTTCCTGAAAAGGCCTCGTACATTACGAGGCCTTTTTTTACTCTTCTCATTAGGGCGATGAAACGTTACGCCATTTCGGTCTCTGTTTAATCCATCATTGAGCGATTTTTGCGAGATATTGTGGCGAGAGTGTTAGAAAATGAGGATTACAATGTGATATTTGTCACATTATTGTTTAACGCGTTATATGTTCTGCACTTCTAGCCGCTATATATACTGTGCGTAGTTATCTATTCTCATCATCAATTATGAGTGAAAACGACTAAGTATAAGTATAAATATAAAACAATAATGAATCCCCCAAGGAGCATAAAGATGCAACTTACCTTGAAGAGAAAAATGGTTTTCTCTGTTGTCATCGCGATAACGTTAACAACAGGAGCCTTATTAGCCGCGGGTTATCAGTCTTTTAAGAACGAGACATGGCAATATATTGAGAGCGAAAGTTTGAATACGCTGACTGCCCATGCCAAAGGAATTGGTGATTGGATAGAGACCAAGCAAGCGTCCATTCATGGCCTCGCCCGAGAAATTACTGCCAATCCACAAGCTGATGTCGTTCCTTTTTTACGTCAAGCCTATACATCAGGTTCGTTTGGCCTAACGTATTATGGCCAAGAAAATGGCGACATGCACCGACAAGATCCATCGCTGAATAAAGCCGGATACGATCCACGGGTTCGTGGCTGGTACAAATTAGCGAAAGCTGAGGGCAAAGCGGTGACGACGAAGCCTTATGTCAGCGTCACCATGCAAGCGTTGGTTGTGACGTTAGCGGAACCTGTGATGGAAAATGGTCAACTTGTGGGGGTGGCGGCATCGAATTTGGCGCTTGATAAAATTATTAGGGATGTATTGTCGATAAAAGCCCCCGGTAACGGTTACGCTATTTTGGTGAGTGATAATGGCACGATTGTGGCTCATCCTAAAAAGGATATGATTCTTAAGAATATCACCGATATTTCTCCTCAGTTAACAATGACTAAACTGTCTCAAGCTGTAAGAGGCCAAGAGCAACTGGCTGCAAATATTGATGGTCGCTCTTCTGTCTTGATGGCGAGTGATATTGCGAATACGGATTGGAATCTCGTCATGGTGATGGACAAATCGGTATTAGAGCAACCTTTGCACAAAATGTTGATCACGCAACTATTGATCGGTCTGGGTATTTTGGTTGTCATGGGAATTATCACGTCGTTGTTTGTCTCCATGCAGCTGCGCGGATTAATTAACATTACGAATGCCTTGACGGATATTGCTGAAGGTGACGGTGATTTAACTCGACGTCTAGAAGTGACGAGTTCTGATGAGGTTGGCATTCTTGCGGACAAATTCAATAAGTTCATTGGGCGCTTGCACGGTATGGTCGTCAATGTGAAGAAAGTGAGTACCCACCTTAATGAAGGAGCCAATAGTTCTGCAGAAGCCGCTAATCAGCGCAGTCAACGTATTCAGCGTCAGCAGGATGAGATTACCATGGTGGCGACTGCCGTGACAGAAATGGCCTCGGCCACGTCCGAGATTGCAGGCAATGCGGACAATACGGCGAGCAATGCCAACCAATCGGTTGAGCTTGGCGCACAAAGCTATCAGCAAATGCAACAAAGTAAGCAGTCGATTGATCAACTGGCTAAAGAGTTAACCAGCGCTGTCTCGATCATTGGTGAGCTTGAAGAAAACGCGAATGAAATCTCGACAATTTTATCAACCATCCGTGGTATTGCTGAACAAACCAACTTGTTAGCATTGAATGCTGCGATTGAAGCGGCGCGCGCTGGCGAACAGGGCCGTGGGTTCGCAGTTGTGGCCGATGAGGTGCGAGTGCTTTCACAGCGCACCCATGCGTCTACTGAAGAAATTCAAACCAAAATCGCCGGCCTACAAAATGTGACTAAGAATGCCGTGACGGTCATGACTGATAGTCATAACTTGGTTGAAACCAGTGTGGATGATGTCAATCAAACCGCGGAAAGCTTGCAAGCGATTAGCGATGCCATTCGCAATATTAGCGATATGGCGACGCAAATTGCCTCTGCCGCTGAAGAGCAATCACTTGTAACGTCGGACATCAATGAGAATACAGAGTCGGTTCGTGAAGTGAGTGAGCAGTTGGCTGCGGATGCGCTAGACGCCGTTGAGAAAGCCAAAGAGCTGCATGATATGGCAAATCAGCTAGAACAAGAAATTTCTCGCTTTAAGTTGTAATAAGGCACTGCCTGGATTTTGATTGAGCAAAAAGAGCACCTTTGGTGCTCTTTTTTATTTATCTAGCGCGTGGTTTTTGTTGTTATTGAGCACATCGACATTTTCACAATCCGATGTTTTTTCTGTAAAAGTGAGGGCATAGCGGCTTTTCATCGTGGCAAGGAAGCGCTACCATGAACGCTCATTGATATTCTATTTTTTTATTCTCAGGGCGGGGCGCAATTCCCCACCGGTGGTAGGCCGCAAGGTAAGCCCACGAGCGCTCGATACGTCGAGGTCAGCAGATCTGGTCAAAGTCCAGAGCCGACGGTCATAGTCCGGATGAGAGAGAATGATAAACAGACTGCATGTCGCTTTCGGGCGATGTGCGGCTTTTGCTTTTTGTCCCTCTATGCCCTGATTCTGGTATTCGTTAGGAGCTTAACCATGAATCAGTCATCATTACTTGCCGATTTCGGCGATTCCATTACTCGCGTTGATAATGCACTAGACGCATTACGACAAGGGCGAGGCGTATTACTTTTAGACGATGAGCATCGTGAAAATGAAGGCGATCTTATCTATTCGGTTGATCATTTAACGGATGCACAAATGGCACTCATGATACGTGAATGCAGTGGCATTGTGTGTATTTGCATGAGTGATGAGCATGCGACAAAGCTCAAGTTAACGCCAATGGTCGCGGTCAATGACAGCGCCAATCAAACCGCATTCACCATTTCGATAGAAGCCAAGCACGGTGTTACCACAGGGGTGTCTGCGAAAGACCGAGTGACGACGATCAAGGCCGCTGGGCGTTTAGACGCACAACCTGAAGATTTATGTCATCCTGGACATGTGTTTCCATTGAGAGCGAGAGCTGGTGGTGTTATGACGCGTCGTGGGCATACAGAAGGAACGGTCGACTTAATGCAAATGGCGGGGTTGTCTCCATTCGGGGTGCTTTGTGAAGTCACCAATGAGGACGGCACCATGGCGACAACGCCTGAGATCGTTCAATTTGGCCGTAAGCATGACATGCCCGTCCTGACGATTGACGATTTGGTTTCTTATCGACAACAAAAAATGGCTCAGCTTGCTTAGTCTTTGCGCCGATGCACCGAGTTTGTCTGCCCCATATTGAGCTCACATTTACACTGTAAAAAAGAAAAAGAGCGGCATATATGTCGCTCTTTTCTCAAGAGAACGCTCATCACTGTGCGTGTTCTGAGGTCTCCACTGGAAGCGTTACTTTCACGTAGCGCCCCGGAGCAGGCATTAAACTTGGGTATTGTTCTGAGCCTGTAGGGTAAGGTGCCACTTTCTCTTCTGCTTCATATTGTGCTACCCAGTTGTTCCAGTGTGTCCACCAAGAACCGTCTTCATGCGACGCTTCAGTCAACCATGTGTCCGGGTCGTCACTTAACGTTTCATTCAGCCAAAAACCGTATTTATTTTTCGCTGGATGATTGACTATCCCTGCGATATGACCGGATTGTCCTAACACAAAGGTTTTTTGACCACCAATATGTAGGGCGCCTTTATAGGTCCCTTGCCATAAAGCGATGTGATCTTCTTTCGTAGAAATAAAGTAGCTTGGAATATTGATTTTCTTCAAATCAATCCAAACGCCACCAATTTTCACGCCCTTGTTTTGTACTAACTTATTATTGAGGTAGAGCTCTTGTAACATGAATTTGCTGGTTGCGGCACTCAGGTTGGTGCCATCACTGTTCCAGTAAAGCAGATCGAAATCCACTGGATCATTCCCTTTAAGGTAATGTTCGACGTAGTAATTCCAGTACAGTGAATTTTCTCTCAACAAGCTGAACGTTACGTTCATGAGCCTTCCATCCATGTAGCCGCGCAGATCATTTTGAATTTCAACCGCATCGATAATCGGTTTATTGATGTATACACCGATGTCGCCGGGTTGTTGGAAATCGAGGATAGTGGTGAGGAACGTCGCTGACTTGATGCGTTTTTTCATCCGTTTAGCCGCGTAGTAGGCAATGGTCGAAGCTAAAATCGTTCCGCCGATACAATACCCAATCGCGTTAATTTGTTCTTTGCCAGTGATGTCTTCAATGGCACTGACGGCTTTGGTGACCCCTTCGGTCACGTAATCACCAAATTCCACATCGCGCTGTGCAACACCAGGGTTTCTCCACGACATCATAAATACCGTGTGCCCTTGTTCGACAAGCCAGCGAACCATTGAATTCTTTTCTCTTAAATCGAGAATATAGTATTTATTGATGTAAGGCGGGACGATAAGCAGAGGGGTCGCATTAACCTGTTCTGTCATCGGTTTATATTGAATCAGTTCAAACAGATCGTTGCGATAGACAACATCACCGGGGGTTGTGGCGATGTCTTGTCCAATACGAAATGCCTTCTGATTCGTCATGCGAATTTTTAAAATTTCTGCACTTGATTCTACATCTTCTTTTAATTGTTCTAACCCTGTCATGAGGTTGGCACCATTCTTATCGATGGTGAGCTGTCGTAATTCAGGATTGGTGGCAATGAAATTGGAGGGGGACAGTGCATTAATGGTTTGTCTAGAAAAAAACATTAAGCGTTCTTTGGCTTTTTCATCCAAACCTTCGACTGATTCGATGGCCTCTAAATACGTTTTACTAAACAAAATATACGATTGTTTAATAAAATTAGACACCACATCCGATTGCCAAGCTTCGTCAGCAAAACGTTTATCTCCTTTTTCTGGTTCAACACAGCTTGTGTTGCTCGGATCAAGAAAGATATTTTGCCAAATTTCTAACTGTTTCTCCCACCATTGAGATTGTAACTTTACAATGGCTTGAGGTTGGTTGGCTGCCTGCTCTAGCAGTTTCGCTGTATCATCGAAGTTGATTTCTCGTAACGCGTTGTTGACCGGTGAATTCAGTGCTTGTTTGTTCGCCTCCCAATTTTTCCACCAATGGGCATTGGCTTCTTGGACTTTAACCAAGTACTCCGAAAAGAAGTTTTGATACATGTTGAGACTCCTGTCTTCAGAAAATACGCCGTCTGCCTGACAGCGACGGCGTGGACTCTAGCTTAGTTGAGAATGGCTTAGTTAGCTGGAGTCACTGTTTTCATGTTTTCTGTCGAAAGTTTGTCAAAGTCATCTTTAAACTCTTTCGCGATCGCTTGGAGTTTATTGCTGTCTTCTACCATCTGTTGAGACAGTTTTGAGAAAGCGCTCATTTGCTCACTGTTGAACTGGGTCAACGTAGTGACATCTTTAACTTCACTGGCCGCTTTCACTTGGCTCAATCCCATTTCACTGTATGTTTTGATGGCATTGAGTTGCATTTCTGTCAACGTTTCTACATTTTTTGCCATTAATTTGTTGAATTTAACGTATGGTTCAAGCCCTTTTTCTGCTTGATCGGTAAATGTTTTAAAGAATTCGGTATACATTGATACTCTCCTAATTGTGGGTGATTTTGTCCGTTACTGTACTAGATCGATTTGACGATCACTGCTGTGCCCATGCCTCCACCGACACACAATGACGCCACACCATACTGACTTGCGCGTTTGCGCATTTCATGAACCAGACTAACCAAAATACGGTTGCCTGATGCTCCTAATGGGTGTCCTAATGCGATTGCACCTCCGTTTACATTGGCCTTTTCTACAATAGTGGATGTGGATATTTGATGTGTCTCAGCAAGCTGTTTTATGACGCCTAACGCTTGTGCGGCAAACGCTTCATTGAGTTCGAATAGATCGATGTTGCTGAGTTGAAGTTGTGCCTTATTTAGGGCTTTTGTGACGGCACCAACTGGGCCTAATCCCATGACTTTCGGATCGACCCCGTGTTGAGCATAACTCACAACTTCGACAAGAGGCGTCAGTTGATATTGCTGTACTGCTGACTGGGACGCGAGCAAGATAGCTCTGGCCCCATCATTGATGCCGGAGGCATTGCCTGCGGTTACACTCCCTTCTTTATCAAACGCAGGACGCAATTTTGATAAGCTTTCTTGTGAGGTATTCGCTTTTGGGTATTCATCCGTATCAAAGAGGATGGTGTCTCGACGTTGCTTGATCTCAACTGGGGTAATTTCTTCCTGAAACTTGCCAGCTTCAATCGCGGCGACCGCTTTACGTTGACTCTCGGCCGCGAATGCATCTTGTTCTGAGCGAGAGATACCCACTTCTTTGGCGATATTCTCTGCGGTAAGCCCCATATGATATTGATTGAATACATCCGTTAAACCGTCATTAATCATTAAGTCGGTCAGTTGTGTGTGTCCCATTTTGTGTCCATTGCGAATAGAGCCAGAGACGGCATAAGGAATGGCTGACATCACCTCAACGCCACCCGCAATCACAACTTGTGCATCTCCACTACGGATATGGGAAATGCCATCCATCACCGCCTTCATACCGCTACCGCAGACCATGTTGACCGTATAAGCGGGTACCGTAACGGGAAGGCCTGCGTTGAGCGCATTTTGGCGACCAATATTCATTCCTTGGCCTGCACCGATGACGTTGCCCATGATCACTTCATCTATTTGTTCGCCATTCAGCTTTGATTCATCGAGTAGCGCACGAATAGGGCAAGCACCAAGTTCACCTGCAGGGACGTTTTTTAATGAGCCACCAAAAGATCCAAGAGCGGTCCGTTTGGCGGCAACAATAAAAACTTTTTCCATGATGATATTCCTTAATGCATGTGTAAGCCGCCGTTGATGGACAGTGTTTCACCTGTGATGTAAGCGCCTGAATCGCCGACCAGATACGAGACTGCACCTGCAATATCTTCTGGTGTTGCGAGACGTTTCATCGGAATTTGCGCTTTGATAGAATCCAGTACTTCATCGCGCATTTTTGACACCATCGGGGTGGCCGTATAGCCAGGAGCGACCGCATTCACTGTGACGCCAGCTCTGGCGCCTTCTAATGCCAATGCTTTGGTAAAACCGATCATGCCAGCTTTTGCTGCGGAGTAATTGGTTTGGCCAAACTGGCCTTTAATACCATTGACGGAGGTGATGTTCACGATACGCCCACTGCCTCTTTCCAACATGGATGGAAATAACGGATGGGTGACATTGAAGACACTATTTAAATTCGTATTGATAACGGCATTCCAGTCGGCTGCAGTCATTTTTTTAAATACCGCATCTCGTGTGATGCCAGCGGCATTCACAATGACGTCTATGTGCCGCTCTTCTTCCAACAGTTTGGACAGCACTTCTTCGCAATGTTCAGTTTTGGTGACATCTAACTCTAATAAGCGCAGTTCGTCATCGCAGAATCCTTGTTCTTTTACCCAGTTCTTCGCTTGCTCATCTGTATCGTTTAAATAAGTTCCGATAACTTTAAATCCATCTTTGATTAATTGCGTAGTGATGGCAGACCCAATTCCGCCTGAAGCGCCTGTAATTAAAGCGACTTTTTTCATAAAAGAGACTCCGTTCAATATCGATTATCTGGTGATAAAAAGATGACGACACATATGTCATTCAGGTTTAAAAACATGTAATAGTTCACCCTCGGCGAAAAAACATATGTCATATATGCCGAACCATTAATACTAGTTATTACATTTATTTAAAATTATGACACTACTCTAAAATATATAAAGAATACGATATATTTCAAATTGATGGTTTGATTTATCTTGTTTTAGTTTACTATATTGATTGTATTAATTATTTAAGTATATGTTTTTAAATTATTTTAGTTTTCTTTGTGGCTTATTAATTTTTTGTTATTTACATTATTTTCGTTTTTAATTAAGTTTGTTTTTTATAACTAAAAAGTAGATTTTAAAATCACCATTAATGATTTTTTGCGTGAATTAATGGCTAAGTGTCTTTTTATTATGAATTATTAACATTTAAGAGAATTTAATATTATTTTTTTGAATATATCATTGTATATAACTGCCCATTAATTTATGAAAAGAAAAAATAGGTTGACTTTAAAATTCTTTTTGAACAATATATTAATTTGATACATTGCTAATATAGTATGATTCGCTTTGCTTTTTTTCACGTTGGTGATCTGATTAGAATGGGGTTATAACCAAATATAATTTGAAATATGTGATATTTAATCTGTGAATGATAACCCACATCAAACTGTCGAGGCGAAACATGTGGCATGTTTGATGTCATCTAAGGATTTTTTCGTTAGGGTATGATTGTCTCACGATGCGTTGGTTGTGTTTCCTACCTCTAATGAGCTATTTATTAAAAATGGCTATATAACGGGTTTTTTGTCTGTTTTTAACCTGATAATATAGCGCACAAAAAACGAACTATGATGTGAGTAGATGAAAGAAAGCTTAGTTATTTCAATATCTTCTATTGGTGGTACCAAGCATTTTCATGTTGGAAAATGGTATCGTCATTTCTGGAAAGGCTTTGGCTACCTCTTTGTTTTTGCGCTCCTGACATTAGCTGGCGTCATCTACTATTTATCCAGTGAGGTGGATTTTGCCAAACACAAACAAAAAGAATTGGAAACACAGTCTCTTTCTTTAAATGAAGAGGTCTCTTCGCTGAAAGCATTACAAGACCAACTGCAAAATGATGTATTGGAGCGTGAAGAGAAAATACAAATTGTTTCCGATAGATTGGGTGATTTGGAGAAAGTACTCGGTGTCGATGATACCGAGCAAGCGGATATAGAAGAGCGCTTGGATATCGCTGCTATTACCTCTTTTGTGCGTGTCATTATGCTCAACTCTATACCGAGTGGGCATCCTGTGAAACAGGGGCGTATGTCTTCAGGGTACGGAAAGCGTGTTCACCCGATAACAGGAAAAGTAAAGTTTCATCGCGGACAGGACTTCGCAGTCAGTCGTGGTACGCCGATATACGCGACAGCCGATGGCGTTGTTGAAGTGACTCGCCCGAGCCATGAAGGAGCGGGTAATTATATGCGTCTTCAGCATGGCTTTGGTTTTACCAGTTCGTATTCACATATGAGTCGCTTCAAGCTACGTATGGGCGACTTTGTCAGAAAAGGAGAGATGATAGGGTACTCGGGTAATACGGGTCTATCATCGGGTCCACACCTACACTATGAAGTGAGATTTGTTGGACGTTCGCTCAATCCCAAACCATTTGTTGAGTGGGGGTTGAATAATTTCGATACGATATTTACGAAAATAAAAGGTATAAGATGGGAATCTTTAGTCAACAACATAGAACAAAGAGCCAGCGCTCAGTTACAACTCTCATTGCAAAAGGATGTTCAATTAACGGACAACTCAAAGTAGAGAATAACATGCAAGTTGACGGTGAAATTGATGGACAGACCCATGTGGATAAAAAATTAGTCATCAGTGAAAGCGGATCCATCAAAGGAGATGTCTACGCTGAGCATTTTATTGTTAATGGCCGATTCAATGGCATTTGCTATGCAGATAAAGTCGAAATACTCAGTAAAGGTGATGTTGAAGGCACCATTTATAGTGACGATTTAAGCATTGAAGCTGGTGGGCGCTTTAAAGGGGTTACAGCATCGGCGCCAGAGAAGCCAGTGGTGGATCTCTGTGATATTAAAGACACTCAAAAAAACTCTGCTGAACGTAACAAAGCTCAGCAGAGTGGCGAGTAAGTTTACCTAGTGATCATGCCCAGCGTTAATATCCGGCGATATTTGGCGCTTCAAGTTGTGAAAAGTATTTTACAGTTTTCACTTTTAGTTCTTGGGTGGCAGGTTCATCGCAAATGATGATGGCCTTATTGTGTAATTGTAACGCCGATACCGTCCACATATGGTTCACGGAACCTTCCACTGCAGCTTGTAGCGCCAACGCTTTATTGTGGCCCACTACTAAGGTCATGACTTCTTCTGCATCAAGTAACGTGCCTACACCAATAGTGAGCGCGTATTTAGGCACTTGATTGATATCCCCATCAAAAAATCGTGAGTTAGCGATCCTCGTGTCTTCTGTCAGTGTCTTAATGCGAGTTCGGGAAGATAATGACGAGGCTGGTTCGTTAAAAGCGATGTGCCCGTCTGTTCCTACGCCTCCCATGAAGAGGTGGATTTTTCCGTAAGAGGCAATTTTCTGTTCATAACGTGCACATTCCGCATCGTGATCGTCGGTTGACCCGTTTAATAAATTGATATTGCTCTCTTGAATATCAATGTGGTTAAAAAAGTTGTCATACATAAACGAACGATAAGACTGAGAGTGCTCTGCTGGTAAACCAACGTATTCATCCATATTAAATGTCACAACATGTTTAAAACTTACTTTTCCTTGCTTACAACGAGCGATTAATGCTTTATAGGTTGCGAGAGGTGTCCCTCCTGTCGGTAGACCTAGAACAAAAGGACGCATTTCATTCGGGTTAAAAGCATTAATGCGGCGCACAATATGGTCAGCCGCCCATTCTCCAACTTGCGTTGCGTTATGTAATGGAATCAGTCTCATAACATTGACCTCAATAGTCTTTAATCATATATTTTTTATTGTAAAATAAGTTAGCTTTATTAGCGAGATTTTTTGCTTAATAACGCGTTTTTTTATGATTTTTATACGTCAAGTCTTATTAATACTGTATCTTTATTTATATAGTAAAAAAAGTATTCTGGTTTGTGACCCTTGTTGTCTGATCTTTTGACCCCCATACTCAGTGTAAACTCAACTGAGGATTCGATCAGATGAAAAATGAAATTGAACAAACCAAAATACTGCATGCTTACGAAAACATTATGAAGCATGGTAAACCAACAGAATTTGGCAAAATTTACGAAGGGATCGAAGCCTACTCTGATTACGATGGATATAGCGTGTATTTAAGAGGAAGCGGGGTGGAGCTATCTGTTGGGTTTCATAATACGTACAATCTTGATTATCAGAGTGAACATCAAAAAGAGGACTTTTTGAAGAAGATTGATGCGATTGTAGCCTTATAGATAGCTGTATTGATAGAAAAAACCTTACCTGTGAGAAGGTAAGGTTTTTTATTGAATGTGAGCGATGGGGTTTTAGCTTAGCTCGCTTCTTGGTCTGAGACCATCGAGTCGTTGTCCGCATCTGTATCCACGTAATCGCTGACATCATCATCCGGCTTATTGTGGCCATGCAGCGTGTGAAAACGTTTGCGACCTCTAGCTAGGCGTGTGTATTTAAGCCACACTTTTTCTAGCTTAGTTTGAGCGAGTTCAGGCTGTTGCAACACATTCAGAAATTGAGTTTCTTCTGGGTTCTCTGCCGTCAGTGTACCTTGCTCTAAACCCAGCATTGTTTCACCATAAATGGTTAGGAGATTTTCCTCCGTTAAGGTAAAGTCTCCCGATTTTGCGAAACCACGAGAGAATTTCTTGTTGTCGTAAAATCGTTTTTTTCCTTGACGAAATGTAGTATCTAACATATCAGCCTCATTCATGCATGCTATTGATGTATACCATTGCTTAAGGCGAAAATTAGGCGTAATTTTGTCAAAAGGAAAACAAATTTTTTTTATTGTTGTGATTAAAAGTGTTGATTAATCAGATTAACTAAGCGTTGAGATTGTCTATGGATGTCAAAGTGTTTCGCACTTTCTTAGAATTAGCGAAGGTTCGCCATTTTGGCCGAGCGGCTGAGAACTTATATCTAACCCAAGCTGCGGTGAGCGCTCGCATTAAACAATTAGAAAGTTTTTTTGATACTCAGTTATTTACTCGTGATCGTAACAACATTAAGTTGACCTCGGCTGGCGAAAGATTGATCGGTTACGCGGAAGTCATGGTGAATACGTTGCAGCAAGCGAAGTATGAGTTATCACTCGAAGGTGACAAAGCGTTACAGCTGACAATGAGTGGTACGCCAAATATCTGGGATGGCTACTTGCAGCATTGCTTGAGCCGAGTGACCGATGCCTTTGAAGGCTATGGTTTCATTGCCGAGTTGATGTCTCGCGAGCATCTCATTCGACAATTATCGGAACGTACGTTGGATATGGCGTTCGCCTTTGATCCGATCAAAAGTGATGAATTGGAATGTAAGCAAGTCGCTGAAATGCTACTGGTTTTGGTATCGACTCAGCCGCAACCTTTGGACGAGGTGTTTTCTCATCATTATGTGTATGTGGACTGGGGAGCGCGCTTTGCGTCCGAGCATGCACAGCGACATCCCAATGTACCGGCTCCATATCTACGTACGTCAACCGCTCGGATTGCCTTAGATTTCATCTTAGAGAAATCGGGGGCGGCTTACTTACCGGTTTCGGTTGTTGCGCCTTTCTTAGCGACTGAACAGTTGTACGTGGTGGAAGGTGTCGATGATTGGCTGCGGCCTGTATTTTTGAGTTACCGAAAAAATAGTTCATCGCTGGCCGCGATCCAGCAAGTTGAGCAGTTAGTGAAAAGTATTGATCCCTTTACGGCTTATAGCTTGAAAAAGGCGAGTGCATACGAGAAGGAGAGACAAGCCTAGTGCTTGTCTCTTATTGTCTCTATAAGGTGCGCTGGTTATTTTTTCGCGGCTAACGAATTATCCATTGCACATTTGCCGCCGCCACTGATGAGAAGTGAAATCGAGACAGCAAAAAGCGCAAGCGCGTATTCAAATCCGCCATTGGAGAGAAACAGTCCGTGCTCAATATGGACACTAAAGATAGCCACAAGCATTGTGAAAGCCGTGATTGCTGCCGCTGGTCGTGTCATTAAACCTATCAGCAACAACAAACCGCCGAAGAACTCTCCACTGCCTGCCAGTGTTGCCATTAGCATGCCCGGTTCTAACCCCATTGATGCCATAAATTTGCTCGTACCTTCCAGTCCGTAACCGCCAAACCAGCCAAAAAGTTTTTGGCTGCCATGAGCCATAAAAATGATCCCAGCAGGGACGCGAAGTGCTAAAGGTGCAAAGTTTTGATGGGAAGTAGATAGTCGTTTTATCAGGCTCATAGGTGTCATTCCATTTGTTATCAATCAGACGCAAAATGCGTGTAGGAACTCAGTCTATGAGATTCTTAATTTATTAATAACAAGGTAATTCCGACATACTTGTTCAATTTTTTAGAACATGAATTTTTGTGGGTAATGCTGATAATGACTATCAATTGGACAAAATAAGAGAAGTTTTTCAAGAAAATGACCAGTTCTGTGATGTTTTAATGACATTTTCTTTGTTCATTGATTGCTTAATAAGCATATGCTGTTTTTCATGTTCAATATATTTAAATGGTATAGCGTGGCCAGGGCAAGTGGTTCTGCTGCCATATTGGTCGCTCAACCAATATGGCAACTGACACTGACGTGACTCAAAATAACGCATGATTAAGAAGCACATGACAGGCAATACTCGCCAAGTAGCCAAGTAATATCACAGGCGTCCATTTGAAGTGTCCAGCGAATGTATATCGTCCTTTAGACGCCCCCATAAGTGCGACCCCCGCCGCCGACCCGATCGACAGTAAGCTGCCGCCGACTCCCGCGGTTAAGGTGACGAGCAACCAATGTCCTAGTGACATGGCAGGATCCATCGTAAGGACCGCGTACATCACTGGAATGTTATCAATGATGGAGGATAAGACGCCCACCATAATGTTGGCTGACATCGGGCTCCATTGAGAATACATAACGTTGGATACCAGCGACAAATACCCTAGTAAGCTTAATCCACCAACACACATCACGACACCATAAAAGAACAGCAAGGTGTCCCATTCGGCTCTGGCGATTCGCTGGAAAACATCGAATGGCACCATGTTACCCATCGCTGCGAGCGTGGTTTGGTCTTTTTCTTGGAGTGCTTGATTTTTACGTTTGCTGATTGCTTGATGGAAGGTGATGCGCAGATAAAATCCATAAAACTGCAAATAGGCGAGTCCTAACATCATGCCGATGACAGGAGGTAAACCTAAGAGAGAATGGAAGCTCACCGAGGTCAGTATGGTCAATAAAAATAACCCGACAATGGCGGTGCCTCCACGTTTCATCTCGTGATGATGATGAATGACCGTTGGATGTTCATTCGGGAGGAAATAGGTCATGATCAGTGCTGGAATCATAAAGTTGACCAATGAAGGGATGAATAATAAGAAGAATTGACTAAATTGCACGTCTCCGGCTTGCCATACCATCAGTGTTGTAATATCGCCAAATGGACTGAAAGCGCCGCCCGCATTGGCCGCTACGACGATATTGATGCAAGAAAGATTCACAAAACGCTGATTGTTGGCGCCTAGTTTCATGACCACCGCGCACATGAGTAGAGCCGTCGTTAAGTTATCGGCAATTGGGGAAATGATGAAGGCCAATCCGCCAGTCACCCAAAACAAGGTTCGAAACTGAAAGTCTTTCTGTAACATCCAAGATTGTAAACGATCAAACACGCCACGTTCTTCCATGGCGCTAATGTAGGTCATTGCCACTAGAAGAAAGAGTAATAATTCGGCGTATTCCAGCAAGTTATGCTCAATAGCCTGCTCGACGACGTCTGATTGCCCATGTTGAGCGTAGACCCAACCGATCATTCCCCAGATTAATCCAGCCCCAAGTAACACGGGTTTCGATTTATGTAAGTGCAATTTTTCTTCACAGATAACGGCCGCGTACGCCATCACAAAAATCGCGATAGCGATGTATCCATACCAGGTGTGAGTGAGCGTTGGAATAGATTGAGAATCGCTTGCTAAGCAAAGCTTGGGGAACAATAAACTTAAAAAGACGAGTATTTGATACGTAGCATGCTTCATCCATTTGACTCCATAATGTCATCTCTACCAGAAATAGTAGGGGCTCTTGGCGAGAAGCATCCTGCACTAAATCAATTAACCGTGCTTTTGACGACTATTTTTCCATGCATGGTGCAATGGTAACGTTGCCATGCTTTGGCCTGACACCGCTATGTTAGGACTCTGTCTTTTCTTATTGGCATGACTTGAAGCGCCCTTCCAGTAAGCGCAATATAAGATGAGCTACGCTACATAGTAAGGAAAGGTATGGTTGCTGTGTAGTTACCTACCCAATGACAGGATAAGTGGAGAGTGATCGATGAGTAATCAAACCATTGCGTCTTTTGTGGCAGAAACACTACGCCAGGCGGGAGTGCAACGTATCTGGGGAGTCACAGGGGACTCGTTAAATGGATTAAGTGATAGTCTACGCAAAGTGGACGAAATTGAGTGGTTAGGCACTCGTCATGAGGAAGTGGCCGCATTTGCAGCAGGCGCTGAGGCCCACATGTCTGGGAAGTTAGCGGTCTGTGCAGGCTCATGTGGACCAGGTAACATGCATTTAATTAATGGACTATATGACTGTCATCGCAATAAGGTGCCTGTTCTCGCGATTGCCGCCCACATTCCTTCTTCAGAGATCGGTTCTAATTTCTTTCAAGAAACTCACCCTCAGGAGCTTTTTAAAGACTGCAGTGTTTTCTGTGAACTCGTATCCAATCCAGAACAAATGCCATTCATGTTAGAAACGGCCATGCGTCAAGCCATTTTGCATAATGATGTGGCGGTATTGGTGCTGCCCGGTGATGTCGCTTTACAACCAATGCCAGATGGCGCTGAACCTAAATGGACAGTGCCTAAGCCAGCGCAGCTGTTGCCGCAACAAGACGACGTCCAACAATTGGCAGAGATGTTAAATGAGGGAAAAAAAATTACCTTGCTGTGCGGGGCTGGCGTGAAAGGCGCTCAGCAAGATGTGGTTGAATTGGCTCGCGTATTACAGGCGCCGATCGTTCATGCATTGCGCGGCAAAGAGTATCTCGAATACGATAATCCTTATGACGTGGGGATGACTGGTCTGATCGGATTTGCCTCTGGGTATTATGCGATGGAAGAAGCCGATACATTATTGATGGTGGGAACCAGCTTTCCTTATCGAGCCTTCTATCCAAGCCATGCCAAGATTCTACAGATTGATAATAATCCAGCATCGTTGGGGCGACATACTCAAATTGATCTCGGTGTACTTGGTGATACGAAGTCTACTCTAGCGTCACTCATTCCATTGCTGAATTCCGATCGTTGTGATAAGCATTTAATGCGCTGTACGCAACATTATAAAGATGCGCGTCAAGCTCTGGATGACAAAGCGTCAGGCGACTCTAAGCAAGGGCTGATTCACCCTCAATACCTAACACGTTTGATCAGTGAAATCGCCAATGAGGATACGATCTTCACCTGTGATGTAGGGACGCCAACGGTTTGGGCTGCGCGTTATCTTAAAATGAACGGTCAGCGCCGTTTAATTGGTTCGTTCAGTCATGGTTCTATGGCGAATGCGATGTCGCAAGCCATGGGGGCTCAGTCTACCGATCGTCAGCGTCAGGTGATTGCAATGTGTGGGGATGGCGGTTTCTCTATGCTGATGGGGGATCTGCTTTCGTTAAAACAATTGAACCTGCCAGTAAAAATTGTGGTATTTAACAATCGCTCACTCGGCTTTGTCGCAATGGAGATGAAATCTGCGGGGTATTTGTCGGATGATACCGATTTAGACAATCCAAGTTTTGCGGCTATCGCACAAGCTTGCGGCATCAAAGGCGTGCACGTTTCTAAACCGGAAGACCTCGCCAGTGCATTGCAAGATACTTTACAGAGTGACGAACCTGTTGTTCTCGAAGTTGATACCGCCAAGCAAGAGCTGGCAATGCCACCGAAAATACAATTCGAGCAAGCGAAAGGCTTTAGTTTGTATATGTTGAAAGCGATTATTAATGGGCAAGGTGATGAGATTATGGAATTAAGCAAAACCAATTGGTTGCGCTAGACTTAGGCCGAATCCCGTTTACGCTGCGCCTCTCATTAGGGAGGCGCTTTACGCAAAGGAAGACCGAATAGCATGAACATAGTGATTTTACACGGACTCTATATGAATGCGTCCGTTATGAAGCCGTTAAGTGAGCGTCTTGCTGCAATGGGTCATACGACTCATTTGATCAATTACAGTACAACCCATATTAAGCCCGAAGCCCTGTTTAAAGAGATCGATGACGCGTTAGCTGAGTCGGGCAACGCGCTAGTTGGGCATAGCTTAGGCGGTTTAATGATTCAGCGCTACTTGAAGGATAGACAACTTAGCGTCGAGCAGGTGTCTCACGTAGTGACGTTGGGGTCTCCGATGCAAGGCGCTCGTATTGTGAAGGGGATTGAAAAAATAGGGATGGGGAGCATTCTGGGTAACTCCGTCGATTTTGGTTTAGAGCCTAAAGATAATGTATGGGATCTACCACAGAGTCTTGGTTGTATTGCAGGCAAAATTCAAGTGGGATTTCTGCCTTTATTCTATGGTTTCAAAGATGCATCTGATGGGACGGTTACGATCGATGAAACCCGTATCGAAGGTATGAAAGACCATGTGGCGACCTCCAATACACACTTAAGTTTGTTATACAGCGACGAGGTTATTGGCCATATTGAGCATTTTCTTCATCATGACCACTTTGCCACGCCATAGTGCACGGTTAATGATCAATATTTCGAGGTAATTAACATTTAATTAATTGATATTTTTGATTTTTTGCATTAGTTCAAGTCACCGTAATAATTAAGCTATAATCAATTGATACTTTTTATAGTTTGTTGCCAACGAAGTCATTATTGCGAGGGGTTTTCTTTGGGCTATGCTTCAAAAATCAAATATAAGATAAGCGTTGCGGTTATCTTGTTGACGTTATGTTTGATCATCATTGGTGGAGTTCTCATGGTTTATCGAGCCCATTATACGATAAACCAATACGCCATTACTCACTCGCGTGCGATCTCGTTAGATGTTGACTTATTGTTTGAAAATATCTTAACCGACTATTACATAAAGCTTGATAATCACCGTTCGACCTGCCAAGAATTCTTACTAGAAGCGCAACAATTTGTGTTGGCGAATCCTTACATTCGCTCCGTGTCCCAAACCAATGACAAGCACATTTATTGCAGTACGATTAGCCTAGATAAAAAAGTTCCTTACACGTTAGGAAGTAGTGATAAACGCGTATCAATTAAATACATTCCATCGAGTCCGTTAGTCAAAAATTCCGATGTGTTTTTACTAAGCCTCAAAACATGGAAAGATACAGTCAAGTTTGGGATTGATAGCCTCATCATCCAAGACATTCTCTACACGGAAATGAATTACTATACGCCAACTTTTGTGGTGGATGGTTATCAAGTCTCGCGCTCCGGGATAAAAAAAATTGATAGTTTGGATCCGGATGGTCACTTTATTTCAAATAATCAATATCTAGAGGTGTATTACACGATAGATGACAGTAATTATACCAACTATTTTTTGATTAATTATTCTTACTACTTTGTTTTTTTAGTGGCTTTATCGTTTCTGATTGGGCTATTAGCGTATCGCTATTTAATCCGAGTTGACTGGATGATTATTGCGATCAGACGAGGGTTAAAAAGGGATGAGTTCGTGCCTTTTTTACAACCCATATTTAATGGCAGTGGACAACTAACGGGCGCTGAGATACTCGTTCGTTGGCAACATTATAAAAAAGGAATGATTGCTCCCAACGATTTTATCCTTACTGCCGAACACAGTGGGCAAATTAATCGAATTTTTAATCGATTAGTCATGAAACTGGTTTATTCACTGACCGAGTATCAACATCGATTACCGGAGAATTTTCATATCGCCTTTAATATTTGTGCCACTCAACTGATTGACCCCTGCTTGTTGCGCGATTGCATGGTGGTACAAGTTCAGTTAAAGCAATGCAGTTTGGTGCTTGAGCTCACGGAGCGGGTTGAAGTTCCCGATGATCAACGCTTCTTCGATGGTATTCATGAGCTTAAATCTAAGGGGATTAAGATTTCTTTGGATGATTTTGGCATTGGTCACTCTTCTCTGACTTATCTGAAAAATATTCAATTTGATCTATTAAAAATCGATAAAAGCTTCGTTGATATGATTGATGAAAATAATGCCAATGACCATATTGTTGCGAATGTTTTGGACTTAGCTGAGAGGCTTAGGGTACCTACCGTGGCTGAAGGAATCGAGTCTGCTTATCAAGCTCAGTATTTGAATGAGCGACACGTCGATTATTTCCAAGGTTACTATTTCGCAAAGCCGATGCCATTGGAGCAGTTTATTTCTCAATATTGCGTTTAGTGTTGCTCTGGTGTGGCGAGTAAACCCTTAAGTCAAAGATGGAATTGTGATTTTGCTCACAAGTTATTTACTTAGCATGCTAAGTAATTTATACTCTGCCTTCGCTAAGACAATAGGGCACACCAATGATCCACGATTCTGATGTTTTTCTTCAGTTATCTCTTGCCGAACAGTTACTTAAAGTTTCCCGCGTATGGAAAATGGCGGCAGATAAAGAGCTTGCCCCTTTAGGATTAACGCATCCACGTTGGACGGCCTTGTGGAAGCTTCGTCGGCTTGGCGATAATGTTGGACAAAAACAGTTGGCATCGGCATTGGAAATCGAATTGCCTTCTTTAATGAGAACACTCAGTCAACTTGAACAACAAGCATTGGTTGTTCGTCATCCGTGTGAACATGATAAGCGCAGCCGCTTAGTGTGTTTAACGGAAGACGGGAAACAGCTTCTTACCAAGATGGAAGCGCGTATCGTGCAAGTACGCAGTGATATTTTGTCTGGTATTGCTTGTGAAGACGCTGAAAAACTTTCCCTTTTATTAAATACCATGACTGGTAACGCCCTAAAAATGCTTAGCGAATGAAGTCAACTTTGAATAAAAAGAGGCGTTTATGACCCCCGATCAAAAATTTGCGCGCTGGATTAAAATATCTAGCGCGGTCTTTCTTATTATATTTGCATACTTCTTAATCGCAGATTTTGTGATGCCTTTGACCCCACAGTCGATGGTGACGCGTGTCGTGACTAAAGTCTCTACTCGAGTTAATGGACAAATTATTGCTATTGATGTGAAGAATAACCAACTCGTGCATAAAGGGGATGTGCTGTTTGAGGTGGATCCGAAACCCTATCAATTGGCTGTCGAAAAAGCCAAAATCAATTTGGATTTGGTCAAACAGAAAAATGCTCAGCTTGATTCTTCTATCATGGCGGCGCAAGCCACGGTTCAGGCGCAGCGCATTGTGATGGAACAAAAGCAGCGCGAAGCACATCGGTTGAGCCGTCTTTTTAAGCGCAGTGGGACATCACGTCAGCAGTTTGATGACGCAAACAGTATTGCGGTTGCGGCTCAAGCGAATTTGCAAGCGGCTCAAGCCAAATTGAAGGAGTTGCAAGTTTCTCGTGGCGCCCTAGATGACGATAATAATGTAAGTATTCGTGCTGCGCGAAACCAACTTGAGCAAGCCAAACTCAATTTAAAATACACCAAGATTGTTGCGGATCATGATGGTGCAGTGACGAACTTGCAATTAGAGCCTGGTACCTATGCCACCGCGGGAACGCCGTTGATCGCGTTGGTCGCAGATAACATGGATATCATCGCCGATTTTCGAGAGAAAAGTTTACGTCATTATACTGTTGGCGACCATGCTGAAGTGTCGTTTGACAGTAAACCCGGGCAAATCTTCGATGCCCGCATTGTGTCCATTGATGCGGGTGTCAGCGCGGGACAATTTGATGCCAATGGTCGCCTAGCGACGCCAAGTTCATCGAATCGTTGGGTGCGAGACGCTCAGCGTATGCGAGTACACTTAGCTTTAGTGAATCCTCATGATATGCACTTTAATACTGGAGCAAAGGCGACGGTGCAATTGATTCCTGACAATGGTTTGGTTGCCATGTTTGCACGCTTGCAAATTCGTTTCATTAGTCTGCTTCACTACATCTACTAATAAGGTGGCATGATGAAGTTATGGGATCACTCCATGTCTGAAAATGATTTCAGGCAGTGTTTACGAATTGCTACAGGGGCCAGTATCGGCTTTACTTTTTGTAAAGTGTTTGGATGGAGTAACGGTGTCTTTTTCACTGTGACTCCCGTTTTGTTGCTGGGTATGCTCCCAACCATGACGATGCATGCTGCTCGCCAGATGTTGGCATCTGCCGTTGTATGTAGTCTGGAAGTGGGGTTAATTGCCGGTTTCTTTGGGGGGCACCCAGGGATAATGACCTTATTGGCCTTCTTAATGTTCTTATCTAAATTTGCGTGTATGTCACGCGGTAAGTACTTTCTGTTTGGGGCGAATAGCGTATTGAGCTTGAGTGTCATGTTGCACTTCGCAAGCTTTCAGGCGACGGACGTGAATGCGTTTATCGTCAGCTTGGTGGTCGCCAATATTACCTCGATTATTATTGCCTTTTTTATGATGTGGCTGATCCCTGATGTTGAGATCAGAAATCCGCCACCGCCACCAGGCGAGGTGAAGAGAGCACATCGTCTGCGACATGAAGCTTTGCTAGGCGCGAGCATTGCAACATTGTCATTTTTAGTCTTTCAAACGATGGACTTGAAGGATTCGATGTCAGCACAAGCGACCACGATTCTCTTGATGTTCCCGATGCATTGGAATGGAGCAATGGGCTATGCCCGTAAGCGTGCCATGGGAACCATCATGGGGGTCACGTTTGGCATTTTTGCGCAGATCATTCTTTATGATTGGTCGGATATGCTGATTTTTGTGGTTCCTTTGTTGTGGATTGGCGCGATGTTATTTGGCTTTATGCATGTTAAGGAATCCAGTGGCTCAGGGGCTGGGTTTGGCGGATTAACAACGCTGGGCATTTTATTTGGTCAATATTTGATGCCGGGGGGCGATTTGATTTTTAGTGCTCTGTATCGTGTTAGCAGTATTTTGTGTGCGATTGTCATTACACTATTACTGACTTACATTGTGCATACTATTCTTAATCGTTTTCCAGCGACTCGTTTTACTAACGAATAGCACTGATTACATTAAAAGGCCTTCAACTGAAGGCCTTTTTTTGGCCCTGAAAACCTCATCTTGAGCTTAACGTGATATGTGATAACGTAGGCGTTTGACTTAAGATGGTGCTTTGCTAAGGAAATGCAAAATCAATGAATACGAATAGTTTTGTCAATGATGGGATCCGCTATACAGGCCACTACTTTACTTTGCCGCTAGATTATCAGGCTCCTACTGGTGAGCATTTGCAAGTCTTCGCTCGCTCGGTTGAGATAGCCAATGAGACCGACTCTAATAAGCCTTGGTTGGTTTTTTTTCAAGGTGGACCCGGTTTCCCATCTCCTAGGATGGATGCGAACCACGGCTGGATGAAGCGAGCATTACAGCAATTTCGTGTTTTACTGCTTGATCAGCGTGGGACGGGTCTTAGTTCGCCAGTCACGCATGAAACATTGGCGTCGTTGACCAGCGAACAGCAAGTCACCTATTTAAGTCATTTCCGTGCTGATAATATTGTCAGAGATGCGGAGTCAATTCGCGAACAATGGGGAATTCAGCAATGGGCGATTCTCGGTCAGAGTTTTGGCGGCTTTTGCTCGCTGACGTATCTTTCGCTATTTCCGAACTCTTTATTGCGCAGTTATATCACCGGTGGCGTCCCTTCGATAGTGCGTCATGCCGATGACGTATATCGCGCTACCTACCAACATACCCAGCGAAAAAATCAGCGTTTCTTTCAACAGTTTCCACAGGCGCAAACTTGGTGCCGAGATATTGCCGATTATTTGTTATCTCATGAGGTGTATTTACCCAATGGGCAGCGCTTTACGGTAGAGCAATTTCAGCAAATCGGTATTCGCTTTGGTGTGAGTGATAGTTTTTTACCGACTTATTATGCTCTGGAAAGTGCCTTTGTTAGCGTCAATGGCGAATCGGTATTAAATTATGCATTTCTCAATGACATGCTCATGGCTCAGGCTTATCAGACTAATCCGATTTATGCGATTTTGCATGAGTCTATTTATTGTCAGAGCAGTGCCTCACGTTGGTCTGCCCACCGTATTCGAGATGAATATCCTCAGTTCCATTATCAATCTGGTCAACCATTTTTATTTACTGGGGAAATGGTGTATCCGTGGATGTTTGAGCAGTATCAGTGCTTACAACCTTTAAAAACGGCCGCCATGCAGTTGGCGGAAAAGTCTGATTGGTCCATGCTCTATTCTCCCGATACGTTGAGTCACAATGCTGTTCCAATAAGTTGTGCCGTTTATGCGGACGATATGTTTGTGGATATGGAGTTGACCAAAGAAACGCTTGACGCGATTCCTTACGCTCGAGCGTGGATTACCAATGAATATGAACATAATGGATTGCGAGCTGATGGAGAACGAGTGCTTGATCAATTAATTCAGATGGGAGAGCAGACAGCTTCAGAATTAGGATTAACGTTACTTTCCTAATAAAAAATTAGGGCTTAGCACATTGCTAAGCCCTAAAGCGTATTCATATCTTATGATGTATTAATAAATCGCCGTATTCAGCTCACATCGCTGATTAGAAACGACGGAAGGCAATTACAACGTCGTTATTCTTGATAGCCTAAAAATATGTCCGTTTTCACTGGTTTTCCATCTTCATCTTTAACGATAAAAGTTACGGTTTTCGATGTACTGTCGTTGTTATAAATGGTGACTGAACCATCTTGACCGGTTTTTTTCTCAGTGGTAACCAGACCTTTCACAGTGAAAGGATAATTTTTTAATGGTTTTCCGTTCTCAGTGACCGTAATGTTGGCCTGATTTGCGTGAGATGAAACAGCAACAGAAATATCGGAGGCTTTTGCGGCCAATGCATTAAAACTCATTGAAATAGCGGCAGTGGCGATGAGGGTTGCAATATATTTCATATGTGTACTCCTACCTAATTAAGGAACTATAATGTCTCAACGTGCAAATAATTATAATCTATATTGATGGCGATATAGATTATAATTATTAAACTAAGATGGCCTAAAAATTAGAACAATATAAGTATTGAAAATAAGGGAAGTATGAATTATTCGCTGGTTTTGTAGAGTAATTTTATTCTATCTTATGCTAATAAGAAATACTACTTTTATTATTGTTAGACCCGATTTCAGATAATAAGTGCGACATTCATGGAAATATGTAGAAGAGGAAGCCAACTGCTGAAAGTGGTACGCTCTTCTCGCCAAAGAAACAAGCAGTACTACCATGAATTATCAACAGTTGACCGAAGGCAGAAGATACCAGATTTCTGCTCTTTTGGAACGGGGAATTTCGGTTCCTGAAATAGCTAAAACAGTTCAGTGCCACCGCTCGACGGTATACCGTGAGCTTAAACGCGGTCGGAAGGGAGAGCATTATTGCCCTAACGAAGCCCAGATGTCGTCTACCAAAAAGCGCAAAACAGCACGTAAATACCGAATACCAAAGGAACGTGTCGATTTTATCCGCCTTCTTTTAGAAACAGATTGGAGTCCAGAGCAGATTTCTAATGTATTAACGAAAATTGGTGCATCTGTCAGTCATGAGTGGATCTATCGCTTTGTTGCTCAAGATAAACGCTTGGGCGGTAAGTTATATCGTCACTTGAGACAAGGTCATAAGCGGTATCGCCGAGGTAAACAAGAGAAAGCTCCAGCGATAAAAAATGCCGTTTCGATTGATGATAGACCAAGCATCGTTGACAGTAAGGAGCGGTTTGGTGACTGGGAAATCGACACTGTGCTAGGTAAGCATGGTACAGGTGCAATGGTGACTATTTTAGAGCGTAAGACTCGATTTTACGTGGTAAAGAAAGTGCCATCTAAGTCAGCGGATGATGTCACCAAAGCGACAATAGAGCTACTGAAGCCCTATAAGAAACATGTCCATACCATTACGGCAGATAACGGGCGAGAGTTTGCAGGTCATGAAACCATCGCAAAAGAATTAAAGGCTGATGTGTACTTTGCTCATCCGTACAGTTCTTGGGAGCGTGGTGCTAATGAGAATGCGAACGGTCTTTTAAGGCAATATGTGAAGAAAGGAACCGATCTAACGACAGTGACGGACATCGATATAGAGTTCGCTTTATCGCGGATAAATTACCGTCCGAGAAAGTGTTTAGGCTTCAAGCAGGCAGCCATTATATTTGAGGAGATGGCTTTAGCTTCTTGATATTGGAGAGTGTCGCACTTCGCAGTTGAATTCGGGGATAAATAACAAATTAAAGACAATGTTTTGTTAATATTATTTAGTATCCGTCATTCCGCAGCCAATTTCAGAATTAAAACAATGTGATCCAGTGATCGTTTACAAATGTTAGTGCGACAGACCTCTTGACCGCGATCCCCAGTTTTGATCTATTACTGTTATTTAACGGTCACTTTATTATGTCTGCTGCTCAACCTGTCATTAAACGCCTAGATCACTTAGGGCTGATCGCTGCTTTCTGCCATGAAATCGGTTTACCTGGTATTATTGATCGCATCATTCCCAAGTACTCGGATCACAACGTTTCACATGGCGATGCGGTCTTGGCGATGATTCTCAATGGTCTTGGCTTTCACAGCAGAACGCTGCATATGTTTTCTGACTTCTTCGAGACGAAGCCTGTTGCCAAGTTGCTTGCTAAAGATATTGAAGCTCACCATTTAACGGACGATGTACTCGGACGCACGTTAGATGCTTTATATGAAGCAGATGTCTCCGCACTTTATCAAGCGATAGCAGAGCATGTCGTTGATAAGCTAGGACTTAAAACAGACTCTGTCCACCTTGATATCACTAGCTTCCATGTCGATGGTGAATACGCCCAGGACGAAGATCTTAATGCCATCAAGCTGGTAAAAGGCTACAGCCGAGACCACCGTCCAGAGCTAAATCAAGTGGTCCTTGAGTTGATTTGCGAAAACCAAGCTGGCCTGCCTGTTTACATGCAAGCGCTTAGTGGCAACACCAACGATGCTAAGGCATTCTCAGAGGTCACTAAACGGCATATTCATTGCCTGAAGGCAGCTCAAAACAGTCGCTACTTCATCGCCGATGCCGCTTTGTACACCGAAGAGAGCATTCGTTCACTGGATGAGCAACAACAGAAGTTTATTACGCGTGTTCCAATGACCATTAAATCAGCCAAAGAGGCCTTAATGAACCTTGAGCCCGAGCAGCTGAGCCATATCGGCAATGGCTACTCGGGTTGTTGGGTTGACGCTGATTATGGCTCGGTATCTCAGAAGTGGCTGTTGATTCATAGTGAACAAGCAACCAAGCGAGAACAGGTAACGTTTTATAAGAACTTAGACAAAAATATCACCAAAGAGCTGAAAGCGCTGGGACAACTAAAGAAAAAGCAGTTTGCTTGCGCAGTGGATGCCGAGCAAGCAATGAGCGACTTCGCCAGCCAGTGTCATTTGCTTGGCTTCGCGCAATCAACCATCGTTAAAGAGCCAATTTATTCAGGTCGTGGTCGGCCGAAGAAAGATGAAAAGCCAACGGGATACCACTATTTGATAGATGCTACGCCTTATACCGATCTAGAAAAGGTGAAACTGGCCAAGCTTAAAGTAGGTATGTTTATTCTCGCCACCAACGATACTGACAACACCGACCTAACAATGGCTGCATTGCTTGAACATTACAAGTCTCAGCAAAAGGTCGAGCGCGGCTTTCGCTTTTTGAAAAGCCCTGAGTTCTTAACATCATCAATTTTCCTGAAGAAACCTCAGCGAATCGAGGCACTACTGATGATCATGACGCTGAGCCTACTCGTTTACGCGAGCTTAGAGCACAAAATCCGAGAGAGTCTCACTAAGACCGAGGAATTCTTTCCTAGCATGGTAAAGAACAAGACGACAACTAAACCGACGGCACGTTGGGTATTCTTAAAATTCGAAGGTATCGACACACTCGAATTTGGCGGCCAAAGCTTCATAACGGGTGTTCAAGAGCATCAGACTCGGCTGCTTAAGCTTCTTGGTGTACTGTATGAAGCAGTTTATTCCTAAATTGGCTGCGGAATCTCGGTAGTATTAATACATGGTTTATTTTCTATAGATAATAAAATGGCTTAACAAACTGTTAAGCCATTATCAGTGCAAATTGGAATCCATTTCCATTATTGCTGTCCTTCTATTGTCGGTGTTTACTTAGCTTTCTCGAGCAATGAAACGCTGTTTAGTGACGGTATTACCTTGTGGATCTGTAACAATGAAGGTAACACGCTGTGGATGAGAGCCATGGTTTGTGATGGTGACAGTGCCTTGATCAGAGGTCACTTTATTCATTGTGCTGTTCAAGCCCTTAATGGTCATCGGGTAGTTTGTTAGCGGTGCGCCATCGTTGAGTACATTCACTACAGCGCGATTGGCGTCCGTAGAGACTTGCAATTGTAACTCATGATTTGTTGATGCCGCTGATGCTGCAAATGATGCAGTTAAAGCTGTTGCGGTGAGTAAGGCTGTAAGCTTTTTCATGTTTCCTCCTAAAAAGATGTCATTATTGTCATTTATTGCCAGTGACACAGCTTAGCTTTGGTGAGCCATGAAGCGTTGTTTAGTCACGGTTTGTCCATCTTTGTCTACAATGAACTTCACTGTTTGAGAGTGGCTGCTGTGGTTGTAGATAGTAAGAGAACCGTCGTTAGCCGTTTTCAAATGTTCAGTATGCAAGCCTTCGACTGTTATCGGGTAGTTTTTCAAAGGATGACCCGCTTCGGTGACTTGAACTTTCGCTTGGTTAGCGTTTGATGACACTTGAATGGCAATGTCTGAAGGATTTGCTGCAGATGCATTAAAGCTCATTGATAGTGCGGCTGCTGTCATCGCGGTTGCAATGTATTTCATGTGTTACTCCTAACTAAATAATGTATGTCTATCTCGTTACTGTGGGGAAGATGATAGGCCTAATTTTTTGTGAACTCGATCATGTTTTTTCAATCGAAAGAATCAAAAAAGTTGAATGATAAAGCGTACTAGTCATCTAGTTTTCATTGCGTCTTGATACAGCCACAACGAAAATACGGGAATAAAGAGATATTGATCGGATTGGTTTCGTTGCGCGGTGTGACGTTCAACATTCGCGATATTGCCAAGCGGTGACCAATCATTCGCTATGGAGTTGTATCGGTAAATGTTACTACCCACAGAATCGATTTGAGAAGTATAACACTGTGATATAGATCACGTTTAAAAAATGATATAAATTCTTTATTTACCTTATTTTGATTTTTTTACTTTTTATTTTTTATAGATATCAAATAGTTAAAAAGATAGAAATCTTGGTAAGCGTTATGAGAATTTGATTCTTTTAGTTTTCGTTATTGTTCTCAAGCAAAGACGAAGGAGGATGGGTTAACTCGAGTATGTGGTCAAGTATTAAGACATGTGCCAAGAGGTATAAATCCATAGGATCAATGTACAAAATCCATACATCACGATGGCGTAGCGCCAATTGTGTTTAAATAGCTGATACGCGGAGATATGGTAACGAGATTGAATACTGAGCTGTACTCCGGAAAATGGGGACAGTGTGATTCCTAGTGACCAGCCCATTAATAAAGTTAATCCCAGTAAATTCGGGTCGGTGACAGATGGCGCAAGAATGCTACCCGCAATCACAACACTGGTAACCGGATGCATGCCTGTCACCGCGAGAATAATGAGGATCAGCACGGTTGAGACTGATGCGAAAAAGCCAAAGTGTGATGGGGCCAACTGCAGGTGTAGTGATGATAATAATGCCGCGACACCCGCCGCTAATATTGATGCAGAAGCGAATAACGCAAACTCACCGGCTGAGTGTGTAATACCTGATCGAATATGTTGAGCTGCAATTGTTACGCCTTGACGTTTTTCGCTTAGGGCGAGCCACACCGTGATAAAAGCGAGCGAAGTGAGCGAGACGAGCGATAATACACTCACTGTCGGCCAGTTTAGGTGCGCCGCAATGACGACCAAGGCGAGTAAAGCGGGCATCCAGAGTGATTGAATGTTAATCGGGAACCCTTCAACCGTCTCCATGTTGTTTTGCCGTGATAACTCCCAGGCACTGAATGCCAAAGCCACAATCCCCGTTGGAATACCAAATACAATGAGTGTACTTAATTGTGCACCCGGAGCATTGGTGAGAGCCATACCCATGGAAGCGAAAAAAGGCGACCAAAAGGCACAAATCGCGAATCCTCGTAATAGCGTGACACTTTGTGGTACTGAGATAGGGTGATGGCGAGCTAACTTATCACCGACAATCAGCACTGATGACATGTTGAGCACTGAACCGAACAAGTGGACGCCAATCAGTGTTTTAATAAGTGAGCGCTTACCTACTGGAAGTGGCTTTTCCATGTTCATCGACTCTGTGGAGAATAGTCTGAGAAACCCCACGGCGATTAACATGGTCACGACCATTTGATTTGCCGAGATCGCGCGTATCAGCAAACTGGTATCGAGCTGGTGAAAGGCACCGTAAAGCAATCCAATACCACCGATGCTGAGTAGTACCGTCACTTGTTTTTTTGCGACGTTTTCAGATTAGGAAAACATAAGAACGTTGCCAACCAAATTGGAATACCCGCCCAAAAACTGGCGAATAGACCAGTAAACTGGGCCACGAGAGAAAGGATTAAGCTCAAAAACAGTAGGTAGCCACTGAACGTGGTGGTTAATCGAGTCATTATCATCCATGAACGAGAATAAAAGATGCAATCCGCGAGGCATCGTACTCGCTTGCCCGTATGTCTATCAGCGGGGTTAGTGTATCCGAATAAAACCGCCACAAGCAAGCGTCGTGCGGTGTCTTCGCGTGTCGTTTTAGCTCATTAACCGCGTAAACACGTTTGAAAGTAAGTGACTTGATTTTTTGCTAAACGATACACATTTGCGGGTTTGCCCCCACGACCGCGGCTCGAAGAGGCGAGTTTGTTCGCACTGACAATGACGCCAGTTTCGATGAGACGACGTTTGACGGTCATTCGGCTAACCTCAACCCCAAATTTTGCATAAGCGTCGATGATATCGGCGACCAAAAACTCCTTCTCTAATGAAAATAAGACGACAGAGGTATACTCAACGGCGGCGCGCAGTTTACTCCATGCATGTTTGATTTGAGAAGTATGATCAAACGCCAGTGTCATGCTGCCTTGCATTAGCTCTGAGAGATCAAACCAATTGGCTCGGTCGGCATCCATCCCTGAATTTTCAATTTGATTCACGTTCGAAGGATTCAACAGAGCGTAGTGAGAAATACTGACACTCCAACCATCAGGATCGCGTTTGGGGTTGCCGTTAACGATCGGATCGCTAATGAAGTTAGGGTAGGTGTGTACCTTTTGACGGCAGATGCGACGTCGGGCTGACTCGAAATCGTCATCCGCTGGCTCTCCGCCAGTGTGGGACCAATCTTGGTCATAGACGAGGCCACCAGGAATAGCCCACTTTCCACAATCGGGACGGTTAGGATTTTGGCGTTTTACGAGTAATACCTTGATACCTTGTGCAGTAAGACGTAAACAGACTAAATCAATCGAGACAATCATAGAGTATTCCTAATTAGTAGTCGGCTCATTTTAGGCAAGCTGGACATCGTGGTCAATCGTAAATAACAAATTGTGACAAACTAAATTTATCTTGCTGTTTATAAAGCGATCTCTTGCATTGTCGTTGGGATAAGAATTCTGCGATTGGTGTCTAGTAAGTGTATTTTACTCATCCATAAGTCGTGCTTGGTTTGTCACATAAGTTGACAAACCAAGAAACATCTTTTATTGTCCTCTTTAAAGTTAGCAACATAATGTTACTAACGAGACTTTACTTGTTATAAAGGAAGGCATTTATGAACTCTGGCCTGTTTTCCCCAACAATCATTCGCAGTTTGCTAGATTTAGATGCATATAAAATCAGCATGATGCAGGCAATACATTCCTTGTATCCTGATGTTCAAGTGCGCTATGAACTGATTGTTCGTAGTGACGAAGACATTACTGAATTGTTAGATGAAATTCGTCATGAGATTGCGTTACTGAGCTCTTTGCGCTTTTCTGATGCGGATTTGGTGTATCTGGCAGAGAGTTCGCCACACTTAACGTCTTCCTTTCTTCAATCGTTGCGTTATTTCCATTTCCAACCTGAACGTCAAGTCCACCTCGGCATCATAAAACATGATGGCAAAAAGCAGCTGCGTATCGGTATTGAAGGAACGTGGCGTGACACGATTTTGTACGAAACCATCATTATGTCGATCGTGTCAGAAGTGCGCAGTCGTTTACGTTGGAGTGATGTTCCTGACGCTCTCCCTAAACACGTGCTGCATGAGAAGGTTGCGCATTTAAAAGCTGAGATTGCACGCCGTGGTATTCGTAATTTCACTTTAACGGAGATGGGGACTCGTCGCCGTTTTTCCGGAAATGTTCAGCGTGATGTGATTGCTTACCTACAGGAAACGATACCTGAGTTATTGCTGGGGACAAGTAACTATCATTTTGCGAGAGAATTCGGTTTACGTCCGATTGGTACCATCGCTCATGAGTGGTTTATGGGGCACCAAGCGTTAGTCAATGTCAAAGATTCACAACGTGTTGCGTTAGAACAATGGTTGAAAGTATTTGGTGGGCAATTGTCTATTGCGCCGACGGATACGTTGACGTTAAACGCATTTCAAAAGGATTTTAATCATCATTTAGCCAAAGCTTATGATGGCATTCGTCACGATTCAGGGAACCCTTATGTATGGGGCGACCGAATGATTGAACATTATGAATCGATGGGGGTGGACCCTAAGGACAAGGTGTTTATTTTCTCCGATGGACTGGATTTTGATGAAGCGCTTGATATTTGCGAGTACTTCCAAGATCGTATCCAAGTCTCTTTTGGTATTGGCACCTTCTTAACGAATGACTTCGCTGGCTGGAAGAATGATCAAGGTAATGAATATAAACCATTATCGATTGTGATTAAATTAACGGAGTGTAATGGCCGTCCGGTGGCAAAAATTAGTGATGAACCGGAAAAAGCCATGTGCGAAGATCCGATCTTTTTAGCCAATCTAAAGCGGCGTTTTGATATTGATATTGATATTGAAGCGTTGATATCAGAATTAAAGCGCATTAAGAAAAGTAAGCGCCAATATATTGCTGCCGCGTAGCGCGTTACCATTGAGGATAAAAAACCATAGTTAATACTATGGTTTTTTTGTTACTGATTCACCGATTGATAGACGGACGAGGCTCGATTGCTCTCAATGGCGTGAGTCTCACAAATTTCTCACTCTTCGCTTGCTGACATCACTGAGAAGCACATAATGAAGGTTGTCTTGACAGTACTACGCTGAATTTTGTGCTGTATTTAAGGAAGGATTTATTATGTCTCAAGCTCCGATTAAAGTGGCCATCGTCGGTTATGGCTATTCTGCAAAAACGTTTCATCTTCCCTACATTTTGCAAAATCCTGCGTTTGAATGGGTGGCGGTTAGCTCTCGCCAATCTGAACAGTTACATGAACAGTGGCCTGATATTACTTGCTATTTAGACCCCTATGAGATGTTTGAAAAGAGTGACGCTGATCTGGTTATTATAACGGCGCCTAATGATGTGCATTACCCACTTGCTAAAGCTGCGTTATTGCAGGGAAAGCATGTCATTTTAGAGAAACCGTTTGTTATTCAAAGCTCGGAAGGCGAAAAGCTCATTGAGATCGCCGATACTCATCACTGCATATTAAGCGTTTTCCAAAATCGCCGCTGGGACGGTGACTTTATGACATTACGCGATCTTATCACGTCAGGAAAACTGGGTGACATTAAGTATTTTGAATCGCATTTTGATCGCTACCGACCAACCGTTCGCGAGCGTTGGAGGGAGTTAGATACCAATGGTGGGGGAATTTTGTTTGATCTCGGTCCGCATTTACTTGATCAAGCCGTATGTCTATTTGGGATGCCAGAAGCGATCACGGCGCAATGTCGAATAATGCGGCCAAAAGGGACCACGGTTGATTATGTCAACATGACCTTGGATTACGATGGATGTGTTGTCAACTTACACGCCAATCTATACAGCCCTGAACCTAATCTGCGTTACAAAGTACTGGGAACCAAAGCCAAATATATCAAATATGGCTTAGATGACCAGGAGCGTAATCTTAAAGCTGGACTCATTCCCTTGAGCGAGAGCTGGAATCAAAGTCTCCATGAGCAGTCAGGAACGGTGTATCAAGAGGAGGCAGAGCCCGATGAAGTGGTGACTCAGTCAGGTAGCTATCATCGCTATTTTGAACATATCGCACATGCCCTTCGAACGGGGGAGGGGAACCCTGTCCCAGCCGAAGAAGCGCTTCAATCGATTCGTTTGATTGAAGCAGCATTGGAAAGTCATCAGTCTGGGCGGCGTATTATGCTGTAGCCATTGAAGCATGGTTGCAATGGAAGCACATGGTGCTTCCATTGTCGCTGTCTTACTGAGCCTTCAGTTCTGCAAGTACATCGTGCAGGCTCGGTAGAATAGTATGCCCGAGTTGTTTCACGTCGTCACTTGGCTCGACCAAATCAGGCACCTGATAGGTATGCATCTTTGCTGCCATCGCTGAGCGAACGCCATTATTTGAGTCTTCGAAAGCCACACACTCTTCAGGTCGTTGATTCAGTCTTTGGGCAGCAAGATGATAAATTTCAGGATCCGGCTTACCCTGTGTCACTTCACAGCCTGTCGCGTAACACTCAAAAAAGCGGTCTAGACCTGAGAGGCGTAACTTAATCTCCGCAATTTCTCGGCGAGTTGATGTCGCAACGGCAACGGGAATGTCATGTTCCGTTAGCCACGTTAATAATTCGACCACTCCGGATTTGACCGGAATGGCTTGTTGCGTGACCACAGCGTTATAGCGCTCCCGCCAGACATCATGAAGTGTTGGGTAGTCTAAGTCAGGACCATAGCCAGCCTTCAAGACTTCTTCAATGCCAGCAGCATTTCGGCCTATGATCTCTAGATAGATGTTTTTGAGAAAAGGTACGTTAACGACCTGACAGGCTTCTTCAAAAATAGACATGCATACTCGTTCTGTATCAAGTAACAGTCCATCCATATCAAATATTGCGGCTTTATACTTCATAGGTACCATAAACGTCATTGGGAATGAGTGGCTATTGAAGCATAGTTTCTTTGTCAAGAACAAGCCGTTATCGTTGAAAATAAAAAAGCCCTAACTGAATTTTTTCACTTAGGGCTCGGTAAGCAGACAAATGATTATGCTGCTTCGTATTTTTGCTCTAACTCATTGGCTCGTTGGAATTTTTCGTGGGTTAAGAGCGTTTGATAATAGCGCTGGATATGCGGATAATGATCCAATTGCTCTAGCATAGTCAGAACTTCTGGGATGAACGACATCATGATGTCCGCGCCTGATAACGTGTCGTCGACAAGATAGGTTTTGTCTTTCAATACATTATCTAAATGAGACATGACTTTACTTAGCTCTGTCGAGGCATACGAAGCCAAAAACTCAGTTTTTACGGGCTCCATACCAACGAATAAAGTCATTAACGCTGGCAGCATAGCCGAACTTTCCGCAAAGTGTAGCCATTGCAAATACTCAACATAACCGACGGAATCTTGTGCTGGCATTAAGTGCTTGCCATAACGCTCAACCAAATATTCAGTAATCGCACCGGATTCGACGATCACTTGCCCATTATCTTCGAGGACAGGAGACTTACCCAGCGGATGAATGGCTTTCAACGCTTCTGGTGCGAGATGAGTGACCGCATCGCGTTGATACGCTTTGATTTGATAATCAACGCCAAGCTCTTCTAATAGCCAGATAATACGCTTAGAGCGTGATTGATTAAGGTGGTGTAGGGTAATCATGTTTATTGCTCCAATGGGCGATTAATGCTCACAACCAGCTTACCGAAGTTCTTGCCTTCGAGCAGTCCTTTGAATGCGTCTGGGGCATTTTGGAGACCTTCCACCATTTGTTCACGATAATGGATTTTACCTTCAGATACCCACTGTGACATTTGGTCTGCAAATTCTTGATAACGATGTCCATAGTCATCAAAAATAATGAAACCTTGCACGCGCATACGTTTGACTAAGCATAGGCCCATCAGTTGTGATAGACGATCTGGACCATCAGGAAGCCCTGTATTGTTGTACTGAGACACCAAGCCACAAAGCGGAATACGAGCTTTAGGGTTAAACAATGGCATTAAAGCATCAAACACTTTACCGCCCACATTTTCAAAATAGACATCGACGCCATCTGGGCAAGCGGCGGCCAATTGCTCAGCAAAATCGTCGGCTTTATGATCGATACACGCGTCAAAACCTAATGTTTCCACTGCGTAACGACATTTCTCTTCACCGCCCGCAATACCGACAACTCGGCAGCCTTTTATCTTACCGATTTGCCCAACGGTGGCACCGACAGGTCCTGTCGCAGCAGCAACGGCGATGGTTTCACCAGGCTGTGGGTTACCAATATCCAATAATCCCATATAGGCAGTGAAACCTGGCATGCCCAATATACCTAGAGCATGAGAAGGCTTGTCGGGGTTCATGCCCAGTTTCAATAATCCTTCACCATTTGAAATGGCATAGCTTTGCCAGCCGGTATAGCCAACGACCCATTCACCGACTTGAAAATCAGGGTTAGACGACTGCTCGACTTGGGATACCGTGCCTCCGACCATTACGTCATCAATTTCAACCGATGCCGCGTATGATTTCGCATCGCTCATACGACCACGCATGTAAGGGTCGAGAGACAAATAGATGGTTCTCAGTAACACTTCGCCTTCTTTCAGCTCAGGCATTTCTACGGTTTCTAAACGGAAATTGTCTTGCGTTGGTGCACCGTGAGGGCGTGAAGCTAGAACCAAACGTTGGTTTTCAATCTTATTCATCGCGAGTTTCCTTATAATTAGACTGGTCGTCTAGTTAGTTGCCATACGCACCGCTCTTGGAGTGATGTGCATGGGGCCTATCTTTATAGAGGGCGAGTGCCTTGCAGCAGTCGCTCCGTTCTTACTAATGCTCGTTCAAGACTCTGGTCGTCTTGGTGAATTTTATTCATCAGGCAAGCTCCTAACCAATATTCATACAAGTGCTCAGCCATAGCTTGGCTGTCATTGACTTGAATATCGCCGGCCTGTTTACCTTGTTCAATACATACCGCGATTAAGTGGACGGCTTGACGAGTTCCCGTCGTGAGAACTTGTCGCATGGATTCCGACAGATCACTCACTTCGCTGGCAAGCTTAACCACTAAGCACTGACCAGAGTCACAAAGATAACGGTTATTTTCAACCCAGTATTGCCAAAATCTCATCAGGTTCTGGTAATGATTGCCTTCTGAGCTTTGAAATAGCAGTTCAACTCGCGCTAGGTATTGATCAAAATAGCGACGCAGCAACGTCTCTCCAAACTGCTCTTTAGATTGGAAATAATGATAAAACGAGCCTTTAGGAATACCAGCGGCCTTGAGTAGCTCTGATAAGCCCATTCCTGTAAATCCCTTCTTGGAGACAAGGTGATACCCTACCTCTAGAATATGCTGTTTGGTGTTGATGGTTTTCGTATTCATAATGCTAAACTAACTGAAATTAGACCGGTCGTCTAGTGTTGTCTTCATCTTCTCTCTATCGGCGAATTCTAAGAGGATTTAAAAGTTCGCTTCGGATTCAAAGCACAATTTTTCATGAGTATAAGGGTGTGCAAAACTTAGCTGCTGTGCATGAAGATGCAAACGCTGATTCTGTTTCCCATAGAGGTCATCGCCTTTGATCGCCATATTTAACCCCTCTGAATGAGCGCAGTGAACACGTAACTGATGCGTTCTGCCTGTGTGTGGGTATAAATACAGGCGGCTTTCTCCATGTGCATTGGTTGCTATTTTTTCCCAAGTGGTATGCGACGCTTTGCCTTCGTCATAGCAAACACATTGTCTTGGTCGATCTTCAAGGTCGGCTTTCAGTGGCAACCGGATTTCTCCGGAGTCAGCACTCACTTTCCCATCCAGCAGAGCGACATAGCGCTTTTCAACCTGGCGAGTGATGAACTGTTTTTGTAGGTTTTTATTGGCTCGGCGTGTAAAGGCAAAAACCAGTAAGCCGGAGGTAGACATATCCAGCCGATGAAGCACAAAAACACCGTCGCGATCCGGATATTGTTTCTGTAAGCGAGTTAACACCGAATCTTTGACATGCACGCCCGGTACGGATAGAAGCTCTGCCGGCTTGTTGACAACAATGATCGCATCATCTTCATAGACGACCTCAATGTCGAGTTCAGCACCTTGGTTCACCAATAACGGATTGTCATCCATCGGAATGCCTTTTAGCATGTACGATAAAATTGGATAGCATTTTGTTTGGCAGGCTGGGTAAAATTTCTTGTGCTGACGAATGGCTGATTTCAATGACTTGCCCCACCAAAATTCCGCCATGCACACAGGCGTGAGTGCGTGCTGAAACGCATATTGTAGCATTTTAGGCGCGGCACATTCACCGGACCCTGCTGGGGGGATGGTGTCAGGGTAGACGCTGAATATCTCTAACAGAGAGCGGCTTTCTCCCTGACTATTGAGCATGTGGTATTGGGAAAATAAGAATGCTTGCAGGTCTGAAGAGCACGCACGTCGTTCATTTTTGAGTTGGTGGATGGTGTGTTCAAACGCTGCAATTTTGTTATCTATATCGCTCAATTGCGCCGACCAGTGCTGTTTGAGCTGCTTTTGCTGGCGTTTCTCTTTTACACTCTGTTGTCCCAAATCATACAAGTGTTTTTCAAGAGTTTCGTCGGCATATTGTGCATGTAGGCGTTGACGTTCTTGTTTACGCCATTGCCTTTGCTCAATAATGGTTTGGCGCAGTGTTGCCTGCTCTGCTGATGCTTGTTCGAGTAGTGTGTTTTTCTGCTGGTATAGCTCGGCGCGTTCTGGTGAATGCATCAGTTGGTTGACACGCCCGTTAAGGGACGCAATGTAATCTGATTTTTGCTTGAAGGTATCGGAGTGTCCGACTCTATCATACACCGGTGGCACAAATCCTGGCTGGTGGAGCGAGCCTGCTAATAAACCAGAAAAACCGCACAAATATCCGAGGTCACCATGAGCATTTTTGACAACGAGCACCCCAAACATTTTGCCATGGTCATCTTCAGAGTCATATTCCAGGCCAAAGGGGTGGTGCCAATCGTTTTGTTCGGCTAAATAGGTTTGTAACTCCTGCGCCGCCACTTCGCATAGGGGATGGGGATCATAACAGAACGGATAAGTAAACGCGTCTGGTAACGAGAGTCCATCAATGCACGTCTGAAATGTATGGAAGCGAGTCGCGGTATTAAACATGAGAGAAGGTACCTAGATATAATGTGGCAAGGATTGTACTGATCACATACAACAATGTCAGCACTTGATGCCAGACAAATGTCAGTTAAGAGGACGTCAGCACCACCATATTATGAATGTGAGTCACTGATCAATTACCGCAATATATGGATATTTGGATTAGGAAGTGCAAGGGTTATTTATAATACGTCGTATTGTATAATATAGTAATGATGAGGATGAGACCTGTTTTTTATTGATGCTGTATTGGTTCATTATTGAGTGGGATTATGTATTAAACACCGAGTTATTAATTTTTCACGAGAATATTCTTAATATTAAATTGACATTATAAGGGTGTTTTGTGATGTCGCTCCAATAATTACCATGCGTAGTGTCAGATAAAAGTTAGCAATGTAAAGTTATGTTAAAACTGTTTTATCAGTAACGACATCCCGGTAACTATCTTTATTATCTTACGTGTATTTCACGAAGAACCAGAAAATTGCAAATTATTTAAAGCGTAAAAAGCCTGACGCTCAGTGTTTTGACATAAAAATAACAAAGTTAAAAAATTGTAAAGCGGATGGGTTTTGGTGTTTTTGGAATCTTTATCGCAAAAATTTCAACATCCGATTACTGACTCCATGATTTGGAATATACTCTTGCGACTAATATAAATCACTGATGATAGAGGTTGGCTAGGCTTCTGTTATTTCAATAAAAAGTAGAGTAAGTTCTTCAGGTTATACGAAAACATGAATGTAAATTCTAATAAAAAAGGCTTACAACTTACTTCTCATAAGTATTACATATCGCTAAACCGTTTTTGATTTTATGCTCACGCTTTAAACTGGCGTGTTTGACGTTTTACCTAAGGTAATTTCCTTGTGTAAATCAGCAGTTACTTAGAAAAACTAGCCTTAAGTCGTTCAATTTGAACGAAAATGTTTAACCGAAGCACAAATTTTTTGTGCGGGGAAATTTTAAGATTAGTGTTTTAACTAAGGGGTTGCAGTGTTCAATTCAGCTAACAAAGCCGTATCAGTCAGTGTCCTTATTGCAACGATTGTTTTATCTGGCGGTGTCAGTGCCGCAGAGAAAAATGATAGCAGCTTGGAAACTTATGATCTGCAAAAGCTTACTGCTCATCAAGCCTATATTGAAGGACGAAATCTTCGTGCTCAATTCAAAAACATCCGAGCTCGCACCTACTTAAAATATGCCGCTGACAAAGGCGATGCACAAGCGGCTTACCTGTATGCGATGGAGCTCTCGAACTATAAAACAACCATTCGTACACCGATGAAAGCGCGTGATTACCTGTTACTTGCTGCGCACGATGGCAACATCCGCGCGATGAAAAGTTTGTACCAAGGTGGCGAGTGGTTGCGTATTCGTGAGCGTCAATATTGGAAACGCGAATATTTCAATGCCATTGTTACCTTAGGGCAAACTCAGCCGACAAGAGCGTTGTTTGCACTGTCTGAATACTATGAAAAATCCAACCCAGAGTTATCTCATTATTATTTAGATGAAGCGGTTGATCGCGATTATCCGCGAGCGCTGATGCTAAAAGCTCGTGAGATCACCGAGGGCTCAGGCAGCTATTGGACATCCGGTAGTCGTGAGCAAGCCGCGTATGATTTGTATGAAGAGGCGGCGAAGCAAGGTTATATTCCCGCAATACGAAAAATTATCCAGCTACTGGAAGATAAGGGTGATTTCAAGCAAGCCCTGGAGTGGCGCAAACAAGCTGTGAAAGAAGGGGATTTGACCTCGTTGGCAGCGGTTGCGATGATTTTGAGTGGCTATAGTTCGAATTATCAGTTTGTTGAGAAAGATTTGGCAACGGCAAAGGCGTATTTTGATGTGTATTTGGATACCGCCGGTGACGACCGTCTCGATGAACTGTATAAAAATATTGAGCAGCATTATTCCGATTTAATGAAAGTTATTTCACCGGATGAATTGAAAGCGTCAAAAAATATTGAAGAAAAATTAAAAGAAAAACCGGATTTTTATAATCACGACTTATTTTGGGATGTGTGATTATTAGTTTTATACATATAAATATGCGTTTTTATTTGTAATGTAGCGTAAATTTTAAGCAACGTTAGTGATAGGTTCGTTACCCTTGGTCCAAATAACTCTGGCTACGGCAACGAACTTTATATACGTAACAGCAAGTGAGTCTATTTTTAATAAGACATTTGCGGTTTACAACAATCGGCATAGGTAGTGGAGACAGATCATGTCTAAAGAAGGAAGTGTCGCTCCAAAAGAGCGTATTAATATCAAATATGTACCCGCCACAGGCGACCAGCAAGCAGAAATTGAATTACCATTAAAAACACTCGTAGTGGGTGATTTTAAAGGGCATTCAGAAGAGACACCCGTAGAAGAACGTTCAACTGTTTCTGTTGATAAAAACAACTTTGAATCAGTGATGCGTGAGAGCAATTTGAAAATCAGTACCACGGTGAAAAATAAGCTGTCTGATGACGAAAATGCTGAACTTGCTGTGGATTTGAATTTTAATTCTTTAGCGGATTTTTCTCCAGATTCTGTTGCATCACAAGTTCCTGAATTGCAGAAGCTTGTCGAGTTGCGTGAAGCTCTCGTTGCTCTAAAAGGTCCACTAGGCAACATCCCTGCATTCCGCGATCGTCTTCAAGACCTATTAACGTCTGAAGAATCACGTGAAAAATTACTTGCAGAATTGAACTTAGTGAATCCGGATAGCGAGTAAAGCCGACTAGGCTGACTTGACGATTTTGCCAATAAACAAATAATTAGGAACAAAGCTGATGTCTACAACTGAATCTTTGCAAGAGAATACGCAGCTCGCCGAAGGCGGTCTTTTAGATGAAATCATGTCACAAACTCGCATTGCACCGAGTGAAGAAGGCTATGATATTGCAAAAAAAGGTGTCGCGGCCTTTATCGAAAATTTAATCGGTTCTGATCAAACAGAAGAGCCTGTCAACAAATCGCTGGTTGACCAAATGCTAGTGGAACTGGATAAAAAAATCAGTTCACAGATGGATGAGATCCTGCACGATGAATCTTACCAACAGATGGAATCGTCTTGGCGTGGCCTTAAGTTGTTTGTTGATCGCACCGATTTCCGTGAGAACAACAAGGTAGACATCCTACACGTAACAAAAGACGAATTGTTAGACGATTTCGAATTTGCGCCAGAAACGGCTCAGTCTGGTCTATATAAACACGTATATTCATCAGGTTATGGTCAATTTGGTGGTGAACCAACGGGTGCCATCATTGGTAACTACGCGTTTACACCATCAACACCGGACATGAAATTGCTTCAGTACATGGGCGCGCTTGGTGCCATGGCTCATGCTCCATTTATCTCAAGCGTTGGTCCTGAATTCTTTGGTATCGATTCGTTTGAAGAACTGCCTAACATCAAAGATGTTAAATCGATTTTTGAAAGCCCTAAATACACCAAATGGCGTGCATTACGTGAATCAGAAGACGCGCGTTATTTAGGTCTAACTGCCCCTCGTTTCCTACTACGTGTGCCTTACGATCCAATCGAAAACCCAGTTAAAACGTTTAACTACGCAGAGAATGTGAGCAACTCGCATGAACATTACCTGTGGGGTAACACCGCGTTTGCGTTTGCGACTCGTCTAACGGATAGTTTTGCAAAATACCGTTGGTGTCCAAACATCATTGGTCCACAAAGTGGTGGTGCCGTAGAAGATTTGCCTGTCCACGTTTTTGAATCAATGGGCACGCTACAAACCAAAATCCCGACGGAAGTTTTGGTTACTGACCGTAAAGAGTTCGAATTAGCCGAAGAAGGGTTCATTGCACTCACGATGCGTAAAGGCAGTGACAACGCCGCGTTCTTCTCTGCGAACTCGATTCAAAAACCTAAAGTGTTCCCGAACACCAAAGAAGGTAAAGAAGCGGAAACCAACTACAAATTAGGTACTCAGCTACCTTACATGATGATCATCAACCGCTTGGCTCACTACATTAAAGTGCTTCAACGTGAACAGATCGGTTCTTGGAAAGAGCGTCAAGATCTTGAACGTGAACTCAATGGTTGGATTAAGCAGTACGTTGCTGATCAAGAAAACCCACCAGCAGACGTTCGCAGCCGTCGTCCACTTCGTGCAGCAAAAATCGAAGTGTCTGACGTAGATGGCAACCCTGGTTGGTATCAAGTGTCTCTTGCGGTTCGTCCACACTTTAAATATATGGGTGCGAACTTCGAGTTGTCGTTAGTTGGCCGTCTGGATCAAGCGTAATTATGACTTACATTGCACCTGAAGAGAGTGCATTTGGCGTTGGCTTCTTTGAACGTTTAGAAGCCGGCTCCAAACCCATGTCTTTGACCCAAGGGCCAGAGGCATGGGATGTGCTCGAGTCCGTGAAGCGGAACGTATCTAATATCTTGAACTCTCGAGTGGGAGGAGCGGAAAGCTCACCTCAACTTGGGTTGATCGATTTTAATGATGCCACGCTAGAAACCATGGATTTATCGTTACGTATTCGTTTAGCGATTCAACACTGCTTAAAAACGTACGAACCTCGTCTAACCAATATTCAGGTTCGTTCAGAGCTTAACGAGCATGACCCACTGACGCTAAGATTCCACATTGTTGCCACGCTCAATAGCGAAGCGTTACATGACAAGGTTCAGTTCAACTTGCTACTGGATCAGAATCGACAATACCGAGTGTACTAATTTATATGACTCAAGATAAGTACTTCAGAGAAGAGCTCGCCTTTCTTAAAGAGCAAGGACAGGAATTTACCGAAATTCATCCTCAGCTTGCGCGATTCCTGCATGGTCGTAATACCGATCCGGATGTCGAACGCTTATTAGAAGGTTTCGCTTTTTTGACTGGGCGTCTGCGTGAGAAAGTGGAAGATGAGTTTCCCGAGTTAACACACTCTATTATCAATATGTTGTGGCCAAACTACTTGCGTCCAGTTCCTAGCATGAGTGTGGTGGCATTCGATCCAGATAAAAGTGTGAGTGAAAAACAAACCGTTGAACGCGGGACTCAACTCGATAGCAAACCGGTCTTTGGTACAAAGTGCCATTTTCGTACTTGTCGTGATGTGAATTTATATCCTTTACAGATGGTCGATATCAACGCTGAGCACTCGCGTCAAGCCAGTGTTATTCGTCTTGATATGTGTTTAAACGGTGACATTAGTGCCGGAGAAGCGTTACTCGATAACTTACGCTTTTATCTTGGCGGCGATAAATACAGCTCGCAAATGCTGTACTTATGGTTGAATCATTATCTACATAAAATGAGTGTGGAAGTGAACGGTGTCGAGTTTGCCTTACCTCGTGATGCCTTTTCAACGGTGGGGTTTGATGCGGAACAGTCCCTGTTACCTTATCCCAAAAATGTGTATGAAGGTTACCGTATTCTGCAAGAGTATTTGTCGTTTCCAGAAGCCTTTCACTTCATTGATGTCATGGGGCTGGATAAAGCGCTGCCGAAATCTGTACATGGTGATTTCACACTTAAAATCAGTTTTTCTAAAACATTGCCAACCGATGTGCGGGTGCGCCGTGATAACTTTCAACTGTATTGTACGCCCGTCATCAACTTGTTCGAACACGATGCCGACCCGATCGATTTAACCGGAAAGAAATCCGAATACCGCATTATGCCTTCTAGCCGACACCCTTCTCACTATGAGGTGTTCAGTGTGGATTCAGTAACGGGCTGGCAAGATTCGACACAAGCAGGACGCCGTATTCGCGGAGAAAAACGCGTCTACTCGGCCTTTGAGAGCTTTCAGCACGAAGTGGAGCGTGTGCGTGGGCGTAAGGCCTTGTATTTCCGTACTCGTACTAAAGACAGTATCCGCGGTGATGGTTTTGACACCTTCCTCTCATTTGTACGTAGTGATGAAACGATTTCCACGGATGTCGATGAAGCCGTGTCGGTAAAATTGACGTGTACCAACCGCTTGTTACCTCTAGAGCTTGGCGTGGGTGATATCTGTGAACCGACAGATACGTCGCCCCCTTACGCAACGTTTCGTAATATTACTGTCCCGACTCAGTCACTGCGCCCGGTGCTTGATGGGAGTCTACTGTGGACCTTGATTTCGAATCTTTCGCTGAATTATTTGTCACTGCTGTCGAAAGATGCCCTGAGCAGCGTACTGCGTGCGTACGACTTTCGTGCCTTGGTTGACCGTCAGGCAGAGCGAGTAGGGAAGCAACGTTTAGAAGGCATTCAACGCATTGATTCTAAGCCAGTGGATAAAATTTTACGGGGATTACCGGTAAGAGGCTTACAGAGCACGATGCATATTGACCAAAGTAAATTTGGCTCGGAAGGGGATCTGTTCTTGTTTGGAACGGTGTTAAGTCATTTCTTTTCACTGTATGCCAGCATTAACTCATTTCATGAGTTAATCATTCTAAATGTTACTAACCAAGAGAAGTACACATGGGGAACACAGACCGGGATGCAACCGTTGATCTAGAAGAGATTGACAACGAGCCGGTAACCTCAGCGAGCTTGCCGGAAAATGTTCGTTCGTACAACTTTTATCAATTGGTTGAGTTATTACAAAAAATAAAAGGTATTAACCCAGAGTCGGAAGATTGGGAACGGCAGTGTCGGCTCGTATTTAGTGCCAATCCCAGTTTGGGTTTTTCGCCCTCGGATGTATCAGCGTTATATGATCGCGATGATGACCGTTTGGTGATGTTGACCAACTTTTTTGGTTTATCCGGAGCACAATCTCCATTGCCAGGTTTTATTACTGAGCAGTTGGCAACAGAAGACCCTGGTGGTTTTAAACAGCCATTTTTTGATTTTTTTAGTAACCGACTGATTAATTTAGTGTATCGAGTGTGGCGAAAATATCGTTACCACATTCGTTTTCAGCCGGATGCACAAGATAATTTTTCTGCACAGTTATTTGCGCTCGTAGGGTTAGGCGATCCTGACTTACGTGGTGATACGCCGATTAACTGGTGCAAAATGCTGGCCTATGCGGGCACATTGGCTGGGCGTAGCCGTTCACCACAGGTGGTCGCGGGCATCATTGCGCACTGCTTTGATTTACCTGATGTCAGTATTCAACAATGGGTGCGCCGTAAAGTGGATATTGACCGAGCGCAGCAAATGGCGCTGGGTATGCAAAACGCTCAGTTAGGGGTCAACACCATGGCTGGCGAAACGGTGATGGATTGCAACGGCAAGTTCATTATCAAAATAGGACAATTAAGCCGTCAGCGATTTGCTGATTTCTTGCCATCAGGCAAAGAGCATCAATCGCTGATCAAATTGGTTGAATTTATTTTGCGAGAACAGATGGCTTATGATTTAGAGCTGACTATGGCGGAAGATGAAACGCCTCCAATGCAGTTAAATTCGCAAGATTCCGTAGCGCTCGGCTGGACCTCTTTTCTCGGCGAAGATGTTCAAGACCAACATGTATTAATTCAAGTGAGACAATAACCATGATTCCAGCAAACTCAACCTCGCTTACTTTATTGGTAACCAATGTTCAATTACTTGAATCAGGGCTATCGGCTCAGTCTCGCTGGACACCAGAGGGGGGAACGATTGGCTCAGACAGTTTCTCCACTTGGCATTTAAAGGATACCCAAGGCAAAGTGCAGCCCGTGCACTGCGAAGTGGTGACGATTGATGGTGCGTATTGCTTACGTGACCGCTGTGGTGAAACGTACGTGAATGGTTCACATATGCCATTGGGTATGAATCAACTGGCTCAGCTAGAACACAAAGATGAAATCAGCGTTGGCCCATACCGCTTAAGAGTGTTGGTTGGGGCAACAGAAGACGATTCGACAGAAAAGCCGCTGGAGCTGATGTTTTCCTCTAACCAAGTGGATTTATTAGCAGACGCTTCGGAAGAAGAACAGGGTGAGCAGTCACAAGCTGAGGTAAAGGTGGATGCCGACCCATTATTGGCGTTAGAAGCCTCCGCGAGTTCTAGTGAGGAAGCTGAATCGCTCATTGACGATCCTATCGTTCATGAATTGGAAGAGCCAAGGTCTCTCGTTCCTGAAGACAATTTGGTTCTAAATGATTTGAGTTACACCCCTCAAGCTGACAGTGAGTATGAAATGACATCATCTATCCGTTTAAAGCGCATTTTGGGTTTCGGCAGTAAAAAGAAACACACTGAGGCGGCGCCCGTTGCACCGCAGCCATCGCCTCAACCTTCACTTTCTACACATAATAATGACACGACGACTAACAACGTATCAGAGGGCTCCGCAATGGATGAAAAAGTATTAGATTTACTAGAAGAAGAAGTCGCGAAAAGCATTCAGCCGGATCAGAGTAAACACTCTTCGGCGAGTGATGAAAACCAATCAAGTTCAGGTAGTAACCACTTACTAACTGGTCCAATGCTTCAAGGTTTAGGCGTTGATGTATCGAATGACAGTGACATGCAACGTATGCATCTTTTGTCTCAAGAACTTGGCGAATCATTACAAGCGTGTATTAAAGGATTACTCGATTTGCATCAGCAAGTGAGTGATGGCCGTTTTGGTACGATGAACCGTAACTTGCAACCGATTGAAGATAACCCGCTACGTTTGGGCATGTCATATGAAGACACCGTCCACACCATGTATGACTCGCAAAAGAGTTTAGTGCACTTATCTGCACCTGCTGCAATTTCTGAAAGTCTTAAAAATGTGCGTGACCATAATGAAGCGATGCAGTTTGCAACGTCAGAAGCATTGACTCAAATTTTGGCGGCATTTTCACCGCAAGTACTGCTACGTCGCTTTCAGCATTACAAACGTAATACCGATAAGAACGCGGGCAACAATGAAGCTTGGGCGTGGGAGATGTACTGCAATTACTACAAAGAACTGACGTCTGACCGTCAACGTGGCTTTGAAAAGTTATTCTGGGAAATTTTTGAACAAGCCTACGATAAGAAAATTCGTGAAAAGCAAATGGAGTTGTAATTGTGAAAAAACTGCTGTTGTTGCTGTTTCCATTGCTGGTGCTGACCGCGTGTAGTAGTGGCTCTTCTGAAACTGAATCAGAGCAAGCGAACAACCCAGCGAAACAGCAAACGAAAGTCACGTTTAGCTTAGTCGCAGACGAGGGTGTGAACCCGAGTATTTGGGGTGAAGCCTCACCGATCGAGATTCAAGTTTTTGAGTTACAAGATGACTCAATGTTCATGTCGGCCGACTACGATCAGCTAAAAAATGACTATGAAGACGCACTGAAAAGCAACTATGTCAAAAGCTATGACTATGTCTTGATGCCCGGTCAATTTAAGTTTGTTGATTCGATTCCGGTCAGTAAAGAGACCCATTACATTGGTGTCGTCGCGCATTTTGCGGATCCAGAGCTCAGTGAATGGAAAAAAGCGGTAAAAGTCATCAATAAAGGGCGTGTATACCATTTATTGATGTTGTTTAAAGACTATAACGTCAAATTAAAACGGGTGGAATGATAGACCATGTTTGCACGTAATCGCGTTATCTGGAATGAAGGCTTGTTCATTAAGCCACAACATTTTCAGCAACAACAACGCTACACGGAATATTACATTGATGAGCGAATCAGTGCGGCCAGCCGTTATCTCTACGGGGTGTCAGAGTTGTCGCTCAACCCTGAGTATTTGTCTTTTGGTCGTATTGCCATCGAAAGTGCGGTGGGCATTATGCCCGACGGCACCGCGTTTCGTATTCCTCAGGAAGATACGTTACCTGATGCCCTAGAGATTGAAGACGCTTCACTGGCTAACCAGTTGATATATCTTGCGATACCTTTGCGCAGTGAATCGTTGATGGAAGTCAATTGGCCAGAGGAAAAAGGCACTGGCCGTTATGAAAGTCGTCGTCTCGACGTGCGTGATGTTCATACGCCGCAAGGGGACACCACTACGCTAGATGTCTCACCCGTGAAAATGCAACTGATGTTAGAGCGTGATGATCGCAGTGCTTATGCGTCAATCGCGATCGGTCGCATTATGGAGAAGCGTCCCGATGGCAGTGTCGTGCTTGATCCGGATTTTATGCCGTGTCACTACAATGTAGTGGGTCACACTAATCTGCATCGCTTTATTAATGAAATGTCGGGTTTGATGAGAGAGCGGGCGAAAAACATTGCTCAGCGTATTTCGGCACCGTCACAGGGCGGCGTTGCGGATGTTTCGGATTTTATGTTGTTGCAAGCACTGAATCGCTTACAACCACAGATGCAACATCTCGCAGAGTTGCGCAGCTTACATCCTGAGCGTCTATTTGAATGCTTGTCTTGTGTGTGTGGTGAGTTATCGACCTTTACGTCTGAAAGCCGAGTGCCGCCAACACTACCGACTTATAACCATGATATGCCTGGCGAGTCGTTTGGCCCTCTTATTCGTAATCTGCGTCAGAGCTTGAGTGTGGTACTAGAACCACGCGCTGTTGCGATTCAATTGGATAAACGTAAGTTCGGCCTTATGGTGGCACCAGTACACGATCCGCAACTTATGGAAAGTGCTGAGTTTATTATTGCGGTTAAAGCACGCATGCCACAAGAAGAGTTACGTCGTTTATTTACTCAGCAAACCAAAGTGTCGTCTGTTGAGAAAATCCGTGAGCTGATCTCATTGCAATTACCAGGTATCCCTCTGATTTCTTTGCCAGTGGCACCACGTCAGTTGCCATATCATGCTGGGTATACCTATTACCAGTTGGACAAATCGAGTCAAGCGTGGGGAATGCTGAAAAATTCGAGTGGATTTGCGTTCCACGTTGCCGCGGCATTTGAAGATCTGGATCTGCAATTTTGGGCTATTAGGAGCTAAGTATGGCGGTAGGAAAAAGAGATCAACAATACAGTGATTTATTGTTTGATGACGTCGATCAAATTAACTATGACCAAGATTATTGGTTTCAGTTGCGTGGGGATAATCCTAATACGTTGATCGATGCAGCCACTCCCTTATTTGGATTGTCGCTGCGCGTTCGTTCATTAACCGATTGCGACAATATCGAGCAAATATATCACCAAACGATTGAAGAAATTAAAGCGATCGAAATTGAGTTATCAGAGCAAGGCTATGAGCACGCAATTTTAATGGCTTATCGATATATCCTTTGTGCATTTTTGGATGAAGCCGTGATGGGCACAGAGTGGGGCGCGTCCAGCGTATGGGCCGAACACTCTATGTTATCTCGTTTTCATAACGAAACATGGGGAGGCGAAAAAGTCTTTACCATATTAGGTCGTCTTGAAGATGAACCGAAACGTTATAAACCACTGCTCGAGTTTATCTACCACTGTCTCATCTTGGGATTTGAAGGAAAGTATCGAGTCATGGATGGCGGACACATTGAACGCGAACGTGTGATCACGCGTCTTTATGAATTGATTCAAGGCTTAGAAGAAAAACCCGCCAGCGCGCTGACCAGTGCAACCGATCACGTGGTGCAATCGCGCTATAAGTTGAGTCATCAATTACCGATATGGTCTATATTCGTCGGCTTTGCCCTATTGTGGGTGGGCGTTTTCTTGGGATATAGCGTGATACTCCACGAAAAATCGTCCGATGTTGTCAATCAACTGAATCAATTACTTTAATAATAACTTTAGGCTAGGTGTACGTTGTGATCCGAATTGAATTACCGACTCTCATTGCAAAACTAAACGCGCAGAGCAAACTCGCGCTAGAGCAGGCTGCATCATTATGTATTGAGCGCCAACATCCAGAAGTGACACTTGAGCATTATCTGGATGTATTGACTGATAACCCGTTATCGGATGTGCGTATCATTTTGAAGCAAGCGAATATTGAACTTGATAGTATTAAACAAGCGCTATCGGCAAGCTATGCCCGTGAGCAAAGTTTAGATACCTATCCGGCATTTTCTCCGTTGCTGGTCGAAGTGTTGCAAGAAGCGTGGTTGCTTTCGACCACAACGTTAGAGCAATCGGAATTACGCTCTGGCGCCGTCTTTCTTGCGGCGATCACGCGTGCTGATCGTTATCTCCCTTTAAAACTGATTAAACTGCTTGAAAACATCAACCGCGAAAATCTCTCGAAGCATTTTGCGACCATTTTGTCTGAATCGGCAGAAACCGTGGTTGAAAAAACGGACAAAAAGGCAGGGCAAGCCTCAGCACTGAATAGTGACTCGTCGCCTTTACACAAGTACTGCACGAATATCACCCAGCAAGCTCGCGATGGCGAATTGGATCCGGTGTTAAGTCGTGAAACCGAACTGAACCAGATGATCGATATTCTATGTCGTCGTCGTAAAAACAACCCGATTGTCGTGGGAGATGCGGGTGTTGGTAAAAGTGCCATTGTCGAAGGGTTAGCTTTACGTGTTGTGGCCGGGAACGTACCGACTCAGTTAAGTAATATCGACCTATATTCACTGGATTTAGGCTTACTACAAGCTGGCGCATCGGTGAAAGGTGAATTCGAAAAACGTCTCAAGGGCGTTATTGATGGCATTAAAAACGCGCCGAAACCTATCATTCTTTTTATTGATGAAGCCCACACGTTAATTGGTTCTGGTAACCAAGAAGGCGGCAGTGACGCAGCCAACCTATTAAAACCTGCGTTGGCACGGGGTGAGTTAAGCACGATTGCTGCAACTACTTGGAAAGAGTACAAAAAGTACTTTGAAAAAGATCCCGCTTTGACGCGTCGTTTCCAATTGGTGAAATTGGATGAACCGAGTATCGATCAAGCCGTGGATATATTGCGTGGCTTAAATAGCGTGTATGAAAAAGCGCACAACGTTTTGATTTCTGATGACGCGCTACGAGCGGCAGCGGAGCTCTCAGCGCGTTATATTTCGGGACGTCAGCTACCGGATAAAGCGATTGATGTCTTGGATACCGCCTGTGCGCGTATCGCCATCAATATGACGACGCCACCGACGCGCATTAGCTTGTTAGAAACCGAGTGTCATCAGCGCAAACTTGAAATTCAAATGCTGGAGCGCGCCACTTATCTTGGTCAAGACGTGAATACCACGCGACTTGATGAGCTGCGTGAGCAAGAAGATCAAGCGGAAACCGAAACCGCCACATTGACGGAAGCATGGAATACGCAACGTACTGTTGTCGAAGCGATTGTTGCCTTGCGTGCGGAGCTGATGGAAGCGGTTGAAGCGGAAGAAGTGGAAGAAGTGGATGCCGAATTGGTTGCCTCATTGACCGCGGATTTGAAAAACAAATACGTAGAGTTAGATACCATTCCCCATCAAGAACGCTTGATGTACCCACAAGTCGATGCTGAGCAAATTGCGAATGTCATCGCTGATTGGACTGGGGTTCCAGTCGATCAAATGAATTCTGACGAATTGCACAAAATTACGCATTTGAGTGAAATGTTGGGTCAAACCATCAAAGGACAAGATACTGCGATTGAACGTGTGCATCGCCACTTATTAACTGCGCGTGCGGATCTGCGTCGACCTGGTCGTCCGAAAGGCGCATTTTTGCTGGTGGGTCCAAGTGGGGTCGGTAAAACGGAAACGGTGGTCCAGCTTGCCGAGCAACTTTATGGTGGTCAGCAATTCTTAACCACGATTAACATGTCGGAGTACCAAGAAAAACATACGGTTTCTCGTCTCATTGGTTCTCCTCCGGGCTATGTTGGCTACGGCGAGGGTGGTGTTTTGACGGAAGCCATTCGTAAAATGCCATACTCGGTCGTGTTGTTAGACGAAGTCGAAAAGGCGCACCCTGAAGTGTTGAACATCTTTTATCAAGCGTTTGATAAAGGTGAACTCAATGATGGTGAAGGCCGTAAGATCGATTGCCAAAACGTGGTGTTCTTCCTGACATCGAATCTAGGGTTTCAAACCATTGTCGATCATGCTGATAACATTCCTGCATTGGATGACGCTTTATACCCAGAGCTGGCGGCGTTCTTTAAGCCTGCATTGTTGGCACGTATGGAAGTCATTCCTTACATGCCGTTAGACAGTGCGGTTCTCAAAGAGATCGTTAAAGGCAAATTGTCTCGTTTGGAAGCATTGTTTACTCAGCGTTATGGGGCTGAAGTCATTATTGAAGATGCGCTGATTGAAGAAATTCTGGGAAGAGCAACACGAGCGGAAAATGGTGCGCGGATGTTAGAAGCCATCATTGAAGGACAAATGCTCCCTCCAGTGTCTTTAGCATTGCTTAATAAGTTGGCGGCTCAAGAGCCGGTGACGCGTATCGTTTTATCAGCCTCTGACGGTGAATTCATCGGAGAGGTTGAATAACCATGAGTAACTGGCTAGCTTTCGCGACCGATCTTGTAGGATTGAGAAAGCCCCAACCGCTTGTGACACGCTTTATTGATGTCGTGTCAAGAGAACTCGGACTCTCAAACTGCCTGTTGCTGGTGCCATCTTCGGATGGACGCCAGCTCATCTCGCAGGGTACGACATCGACTTACGCATGGGCAGTAACGGATTTTGATAATCCGTTTGCTCATGTGTTGCACTCATCTAATGCGATGCACTTAGGCGCGGATGATCTGATTTTTTGGCAGTCAAATCGAGCATTTGCTCAGTTGACTGCCCAAGTCGGTATGTTTGACTCGGTCTTGATTCAACCATTGCCGCTCGGTGAAAAACAGGTTCAATCGTTGCTGGTGATGGTCGGTGAAAGCGGTGCGGTCAAAGGGGCGTTTCAAGACGACGCGTTCCTGCGTTTTGTTGACGTGTTTTCACATCAGTGGGCGCTCTTAAACGAGATGGAGCGTGAAGAGAAAGATCGCCAAGCCTTATCAGAATCGTTATCCGATTATAGACGTAGCTCGGCTCAGCAATCTCTGGCTAGCCAGTTATCGCGTAAGTTGATTGGTAACAGTGACGCCATGCAACGCTTGCGAGAGCAGATTGCTAGCGCTGCACAGTCCCAATTGTCTGTGATGGTGCAAGGCGAAACGGGGACGGGTAAAGAGTTGGCCGCGCAGGCTGTGCATGACTTATCGTCGCGTAAAGACCAACCGTTTATCGCGATTAACTGTGCCGCGATTCCAGAAAATTTGTTAGAAAGTGAATTATTTGGCTATGCCAAAGGTGCATTCTCTGGGGCTGACAGTGATAAGCAAGGACTCATCGCTCAAGCGAATGGTGGCACACTATTTCTTGATGAAATTGGTGATATGCCGTTAGCGCTGCAAGCCAAGCTACTGCGTGTATTGGAGTCGCATACTTTCCGTCCTGTTGGTGGCAAAGAAGAGCAATCCTCTGATTTTCGTTTGGTTTCGGCCACCCACGTTAACTTGATTGCACAAGTACGTAGTAAAGCGTTTCGTCAGGATCTGTATTACCGTTTGTTCCAATATCCGATCACGTTGCCAAGTCTCGCTTCGCGTATAGAAGACATTGAACAGTTGGGTCAGCATTTTGTCGATTTATACAATCAACAGCAAGGCAAGCATGTTCGAGGATTAGATTTTCGAGCCATTGATTGCCTGAAACAGCACAACTTTCCTGGCAATGTCCGTGAACTTAAACACTTGATTGAGTTTGGCTGTGCCCAAACCGCGGATGGAACGCAAGTGAAAGAAGCGTGTTTTGCCCATCGGATTGATTCGTTAGCACAGTTAGCTGAGCCCAATACACCACATGAGCCTGATGCAACAGTGGCCAAGGCATCGACAGTGGCAACACCGACGCAAAGTGCGCGAGATTTTAGCGTCGTTAACGATCTTAAGCAGGCATTAAATGAATTTGAAGCCACGATTATTCGCGAGCGTTTATCTCTGTTTGAAGGGGATCGTGCTAAAGCTGCAGAAAGCTTAGGGATCCCTAAACGTACACTTGCTTACAAATGCCAAAAATTGGAGATCAAATCCTAATGAATAAGTTGAGTGTGACTCTCTGCCCTATTTTATTGAGCACCTGTGTTTTGAGTGCGTTTTCCGTTTCGGCAGCACCAAAAGACACGAGGCTAAAACAAGCACAGCAATGCAGTAAAATTACTGGTCGCCTTGAGCGGCTGGATTGTTTTGATAAGGTATTTAATACCCCAATTAACATCGAACAAAGTCAAGGTCAGGCGTACCCAAGCGCATGGCAACGTGCCATGAAAGCGGCCCACGACGCGGGCAATGAGCAGCGTGCTCTGGTGACGCAAGGAGAGGGGCGTGGCAGTAGCGCATGGATTGCCTTCACCGCGACCAACGCGTCGACTCAGTTTGCGGGGAATGCCAAACCCGTATTACTGATGAGCTGTATGCATAACCTTAGCCGTGTTGAAATTGCACTACCGAAACCCGTCAAAGATGGACGTATTCGTATTGCGGTCGCCGGGGGGCAAGAGCAGTATTGGCGCAGCGATGATGTTGGCGTACTGATGTCGTCAGCACGTGGCTTACCCGCGATACGCATGATGAAAGCCATGACTCAAGGTCCAAGTTTGACGCTACGCTCGAACGCCAGCTTTGTGGATGGCTTGCGCTTTAATACTCGTGATGTTGCTACACAGTTATCTGCCTTACGCGATCGTTGCGGCTGGTAGGAGGGGTCATGGAATTATCAGAATACCGCCGCTGCATTACCCAACCGATCCCCGGTGAATCACCCGTCGGAGAGCGTTTGTTTGACGATCCTTTGTTTGATTTCGTTGAAGATCAAATGATGAAGGTCGGTTCATTGTCCCACGGTAGCGTGCAGTGGGAAGAGGTTGAACACAGTACGATTAAATTACTCGAAGAAAAGAGTAAAGATATCAAACTATTAGTTTACCTTCTGCAATGCTTACATCATGATGTCAGTCCATCGCGCTTCAAAGCGTCCTTTGATGTGATGACCGACTTTATGAGCCATTATTGGGAAGACAGTTTTCCAGCTCCGGGTAAGCGCGGCAACTTACCACGTCGTAAGTTTTTCAGTCAGATGGTGCAGCGATTTGCGTTATTACTCGAAAAAATGGAGTTTAATCGCTACGACTCAACAGCCCGAGAAGCCTTGCTTGAAAGCCTAGAGGCGTGGGAAAAGGTCATTGAAGAGAAAGGTCTAACCTCAGATTCGGTGGTCTCTGTTGCCAGTAAAATTCGCACAGAATTACGTCGTATTGAAGAGCGTAAAACGGTCGAAAAAAATCAACCGCAAAACGCAACGGCGGATGAGCCGGTACGGACGACGACCACGAGCAGTAGCGCATTATCCATCGATAATTCGAGTGATAAAGCCGCGAAACAGACCTTATTGAAGGTCGCGGACTTTTTAGCAGAGCAAGATTTTGGTATTGCGTTATCCGTTCGGTTGCGTCGTTATGCGGTATGGGGTGGCATTACGTCATTGCCGGATCATAAGTCTGATGGTGAGACCATGTTGCGCGGTATGCAGCAAGATCGCGTGAAAGATTATCAAGATCAAATGCGTCATCCCGATTTGGCGCTGTGGCGTAAAGTTGAGCAAAGCTTAACGCTTGCCCCTTATTGGTTTGAAGGGCACTTGATGAGTTTTACCATTGCTGAAGCACTGGGGCAAAAAGAGTGGTGTAAGGCCATTGTGGAAGAGACTGAACAGTTTCTTGCGCGTTTACCGTCTTTATACGATTTGAAATTCAAAGGTGGTGAACCGTTTGTGACCGATGCCGTGAAAGATTGGCTGGCTGCGCAACGTCAATCGTCCGGTGCTCAAAGCGCTGGAGGCGATTGGCAAGAGAAGCGAACGGAGGCATTTACCATGGCCAAAGAAGGGGGCATCGCGGTTGCGCTCAATATGCTAAACGATGGGCTGGTGAATGCGACAGAGCCAAGAGATAAGTTTTATTGGCGTTTATTGTCTGCCGATGTCATGCAGACTCATCATTTAGATGCTATGGCAAAAGAGCAGTATCAAACGTTACATAATCAGGTGACTACCATGAGCGTTACTGAATGGGAACCGTCACTCATTGAACAATTAGAAAGAAACACAACGTCAGAATAAACGAAGGGTGTAATCCATGTTGAAATATATTTTCGGGATAGCGAAAAAGCTGAAGCCAGGCATGGTTTCTGCTTTTCCGATTTTGCTATTCACTACCTTCATTTTATTGAATGTAGCGATTTGGTGGGCGGGACCATGGCTAGACATTTACGGTGTGAAACCGCTTGAATCGATCACACAGCGTGCGATTGCGAGCAGTTTGTTTACCCTAGGATGTTTTGGTCTGTGGGGATTATGGCAAGCACGTAAACTCAGAGTGTTTGAAGCACAACAAAAACGCGATGAGCAATTGCGTGAAGACCCGATCAAAGTTTACGAAGAGCGCCAACAAGTCGAACTCGACCAAGTCATGGTCGACATGAAACAGAACTTGAACAAGCACAACTACTTATACGCACTGCCATGGTATTTGGTGATGGGCTTGGAAAATGCGGGTAAAACGAGCCTGATCAACCGCTCTGGGCAAAACTTTCTGTTTTCATCGGTACGCCGTGCATCAGGCAAAAAAAGTGAAAACCCTTATTCGTTTGACTGGTGGATTGGTGATGAATCTGTCTTGATTGATCCCGATGGCGAGTTACTGACTCAAGGTCATCATGACAGTGATAATGATGGCGAATTAGAACGTCGTTTATGGCAACATTTTGTGAAGTGGCTTGACGATACACGTAGCCGTCGCCCTTTGAACGGGATCGTGCTGGCACTGGATGTGTCACAATTAACCACAGCTACAGCGAGTGAACGTAAAGCTTACGCAAACTTGTTGCGTGCACGTCTACGTGAATTGATGGAAACCTTATCGACACGTTTACCGGTTTATATCACCTTGACTAAACTGGACCTTTTGTATGGTTTCGAACCGTTCTTCAAAAATTACTCGAAGACCGAGCGTGAAGAAGTCTTAGGCTTTACCTTCTCGTTAGACTCTATTGACGACTTGGATCATTGGTTGACAGAGTTCTCCACCGATTATGCGCAATTTGTTGAGCGCATTCATGACTTATTGCCAAGTGCGGTATCAGAAACCATGCCATTAGAAGAGCGTAATGCGATTTATAGCTTCACGCGTCAAATGGCTGGTTTGAAAGACATTCTGACGCAGTTCTTTGAAGAAGCGTTGGCGAGTGACCAATTTTCGACGTCCGCACTGGTACGTGGTGCTTACTTTACCTCGGTGTATCAGCAAGGGGTTCCCACCAATGCCTTTGATGATGCTGCGTCTCGTCGTTATGGTTTATCCCATGCGATTAATCGCGCGCAACATGCCAAAAATTCAACGGTGTATTTCACACAGAAGTTATTTACTAACATCATTTATCCAGAAGCAGGATTGGCGTCCGATAACTTCCGAGTAACGCGTCAAAAACGTCGCTTAATCGGTCTTTCTGTACTGGCGTGTAGTATCGCTTCTGTATTGTTGATTGGAACGTGGCAGCAATATTATCGCGCGAATATCAAGCATGCTGATGCGGTACTGACCAAAGTGAACCAGTATAAGCATGAGTTTCCTACCAATGCGAGTATGGCGTCACAACGTGAAGTGTTAGAACCGCTGAATAAAATTCGACAAGCCACTTTGGAGTTTGGATTCTTCCGTGATAAAGCCAAATATGTCTCGGACTTTGGCTTATACCAAGGTCATACGATTGGTCCTCGTGTGGAAGAAACTTACTTAAACTTGCTGGAAACGCGTTTTCTACCCTTGCTGATGTCTGATGTAATGGTGGATTTAAAAAATGCCAAAACCGATGAAGACAAGCTTGCCATGCTGCGTGTTTACCGCATGATGACAGATAAAAGTGGTCGCTATAACGATTATGTGGTGGATTACTTTGCTAAGCATTGGCAAAAGCAGTTTTCTGGTCAACGTGAGACACAAAGCGAGTTACTGGAGCATTTAGATTATGCAATGCTGCATACGGATTTGACTGCTGATCGTCAACATGGTGACAAAATGGCGGATAAAATTATGCGCCCTTATGACAAGACCATTGCGCGTGTTCAGCAGGAACTGGGCTCGATGCCTAATGAGCAACGTGTGTATCGTAACTTGAAGCTTAATGCACAAACGGTACTTGGTCCTGCTATCAACTTGCGTAGCCTTATTGGCCCAGTGTTTGATGAGGTATTCGAAGAGCGCGCGGTTAACAGCAGCAAACTCTATATTCCGCAAATGCTGACCAAGCATGGATTTGAAGATTACTTCATGCCGAAGTCTGAATCGGTTTCTCAGTTAGCTCTTATCGACAGTTGGGTACTTGGCCAAACTAAGTCGGCGAACTTTAGCGAAGCAGATAAGCAAGCACTGCGCGATCGAATTCGCCAACTGTATGTTGCCGATTACACCAGTACTTGGCGAGCGGCGCTTAATGAAATTGATGTGAAATACTTCAGTGATATTAACGATGCCGTCACCGTGCTCGATAAGATTACCAGCAATGTTGAACCACTGCAGCGTATGCTACGTACGTTAGACAACAATACGGAAATCTATCCATCACTGGATGATGATGACGCGAACGATGAATTAGTGAAGACCTCGAAGTATAAAGTAGGCTCAATGATTGCTGCGCCGTTCTCAGAACTTAACAGCATGTTGAAACCTGTGGGCGATAAACCCGCGTACTTCCAAGAAGTGTTAGCGTCGATTGGAGAGTTGAAAAATTACCTGAAAGGTATTCAGGATGCGCCTGATGAAGGAGCCGCAGCGCTGGATGCGACCAAGTCTCGCTTAAAACTGGTCAATTCCGATCCAATTTATACACTCAAACGTATTGCATCCGGCTTACCGAAGCCACTCAATGACATGATGAGTAAATTGGCGGATGAAAGTTGGTATGTAGTTAAGCAATCGGCCATCAAACACCTTGAAACTCGCTGGCACGACGATGTTTACCGTGTGTACGTAGAGAAATTGGCGAACCGTTATCCATTTAACCCAGCGTCGAGTAAAGATGTTTCATTGGAAGATTTTGAATCCTTCTTTGCGCCGGGTGGCACGCTAGATAGCTTCTACAACAATCAATTGAAAATGTTCATTGATGAGAAAGTTAATCTAGGGGATGGCGATACTGGTAAGAGCATTGTTCGTCAACAAGTGCTTGATGAGATCAAACAAGCGGAGACCATCCGCGATGCCTTCTTTAACCGTAAAGGGGTATTGGATGTGAGCTTCTCAGTTGAGCCATTGCGTCTAACCGGTAATAAACGTCGTAGTGTGATGAATGTGGATGGTCAGTACCTCACCTATAGTCATGGTCCCCGTGAAAATGTTGAGTTTATTTGGCCGAATACACTGCGTGATTCTGCAGTGTCTAAAGTGACGCTGGTCCCAACCAAACGTAATGTCTCGCCACGTAGCTTGAGTATTCAAGGTCCATGGGCATTCTTCCGTTTGCTAGACCACGGCGATGTGGTTTCTGCCAGCGCAACATCAGTGGATTACAAATTTGATGTTGATGGTGGGGAAATGATTTATCGCATTAATGCCGAAGGGAATGTGAATCCATTTACCGAGCGCGTCTTTAAGTCCTTCAGATTATCGAAATCTTTGTACTAACCCGAACAAGGAGCGAGGAAACTCGCTCCTTTTTTCAGAGCGATCACCACATGCAGAATACGATTTTTCTGGACAACCGCTATTACTATCTTACCGATGATTCCCACGAGATTCGTGATCTCGCTGATTACGAAACAGTACGGGAACAACTTAATCGCCGCTTCAACCCCTTAGCTGGCGGTCCTAATTGGGATGAAATTTATGCTTGTTGCCAACGTTTGGCACAGGGACCCGGCCTTGATTTACTCATGACTGGCTACTTTACCGTGGCCAGTTTAAAAGTCAGCGGCTTAACGGGGCTAGCGAATGGGCTCGAAATGTTAGCGGCCTATTTAAGTATGCAGCTGAGCCCGAGTGCCAAACAATGCAACGCCCGCAAAGATATTTTTGACTGGGTCAATAGCCGAGTGGCTAGAGAGCTTAAAGATCTTAAACCCAGTTATGAAGAGCTCCGCGATTTATACCGTGCTGAGCGGTATTGTGAGCGTTTGCATCAGCTATTGGAACAGCAGCAGCCACAGCAACTGATTGATTTTGAGAGCCTAGGTTACGCACTTTTTGAACACATTGACCGTATAGAAGCCCGCTACCATACGCTGCTCAAACGCGAAGAAAAGGAAACACAGTCGTTACATAACTGGGTGCCACGCACTCGCCATTATTGGCGACTCGTGGCGGCTTTTCTGTGTGGAGGTGCGTTGGTGGTGGCCGCATGGTTCGGTTATCAACGAATACCTTGGTTTCATCAGGATGATTATGCAACCTCGCAATCCGTCCCTTTGTTGAACTCATCGGCTCAAGCGCAGCGCTATCAAGATCGAGTTTCCGCGGCTCAATTATCTCGCTGGGAAGGGGACTTTATTCCTTTGTATGCCTCGTCAATTGAGAGTCATTTGCATACTTCGGTTTTCAGTCATGTATGGCAAGCTCAGCAGCAAATGTCAGTCTTAACCACTTTATATCCGCAGTCTCCTCAGGTTGTGACATTGGCGGAAACATTGCATAAAAACCAGCAGGCGGCACTTGCGCAAACTCAGCGTTTTGTGGAACGCTTTCGTCAAATACGAACATTGATGGCGAATGTGTCTTTAATGGCAAAAAAAGGGCGTTTGCGAGCATTACAGCAGCATACACAAGATTTAGAAGATTTCGCCGTCAGTCTTTCACCGGTGTACGGCCGAGTGGATTATGTGCAAACCTTGATAAAACAAGGTGAGATGAACAAAGCCAATAAAGAGTTTGTTGTGTTAAAACAACGACTCAACAGTTTGGCTTGGCAAATGATACAACTGCAGCAGAGGCTCAACGTTAATGCCTCAACGCCCACAGTTATTGGGCAATAAATTGTGGCAGGAAGCAAGAAGTTGCTCAAAATGAGCAACTTCTTGCCTTAATATGTTTTATGTGAATTTAGCTTATTGATTATCCGTATGATTTAGTTGGCATTGACCTTGCTCGTTGTTGGGGTTCGTGGCAAAAAATCCGTCGGTAGCGTTTTATTCACTAAGCCCTGACAGCAAGGCTTAGCGCATAGAACGATACATTCAACACATGATCACCACTGCACATTCACAGCAGGGTAAACCCCCACCATGATGGGTAGAAGGAATTGGCAGAATGGCAACGTTAGGCTTTAAATTACAAGTCGAAGGGCTCGAAGACGATGCGCTTCTCGTACACAGTTTTGAAGGACTTGAGTCACTCTCTGATGATGGCGTGCAAGGGGACGCTTGCATCGGGTTTCGTTATGCTTTGGAGTTGGCAAGCCGCCAATCAACCTTTACACCTGAACAACTGATCGATAAAACGGCAGAATTAACGTTTTATCGCAATAATGAATTAGTGCAGCGTGTGCATGGCATTGTTCGTCACTTTGCTCAAAAAGATATTGGGCATCATTTTTCGTACTATTCTTTGACGCTTGTTCCGGCGTTAGAGTGCTTATCTTTGCGTCAAAATAGCCGTATTTTTCAGTTAAAAACCGTCCCTGAAATCCTCTCGATTATCCTGCAAGAAATGGGCATTAACGATTATGCGTTTTCGGTGAAACGCACTTGTGCGCAGCGTGAGTTTTGTGTGCAGTATCGAGAAACCGATTTGGCGTTTTTGCACCGCCTTGCCGCGGAAGAAGGCTTGATTTATAGCTTTATCCACGAAGAAGGCAAGCACACGGTGTTGTTTACCGATAGCACAGAAAGCTTACCGAAGATCAATGGCAATATTGCGTATAACTCCTTATCTGGAGGGACAGTGGATGTGCCGTATATTTCTCGCTTGAGCGTGGATACTCGCATGGGCGTCAGCACCACCACACTGGAAGATTACAGCTTTAAAAAACCGACCTATACCTTCCCACAACATGCTGATGGTGTGGAGATGGATTATCAACAGACCCAATATGAGCATTTTGATTTTCCCGGCCGCTTTAAAGACGATGCCACAGGCGAAGCGTTTACCAAAATTCGTACCGAGTATTTGCGCCGCAACGCACGCACGGCTCAGGGTAAGAGTAATCAACCGAAGTTACGCGCTGGTTATCAATTTACTTTAAGTGAGCATCTTAATGACGATGTTAACGGTGACTACTTAGTGGTGGCGATTCGTCATCAAGGTAAGCAGCCTCAGGCCCTAGAGGAAGATGCGGGGGGGGGTGCAACGCTGTATGCGAACCAATTTACACTCGTCCCTGCGGCGGTCACTTGGCAGGCGAAACCCCAGCCGAAACCTCAAGTCGATGGCCCGATGATCGGGGTCGTTGTGGGGCCTGAAGGCGAAGAGATTTTCTGTGACAAGTATGGGCGAGTGAAAGTCCATTTTCCTTGGGATCGCTATTCAAACAGCGATGAGCAAAGCTCATGTTGGGTTCGCGTATCACAAGGATGGGCAGGCAGCCAATATGGCATGATAGCATTGCCACGTATTGGGCACGAAGTGATTGTCACCTTTTTGAATGGTGACCCCGATCAGCCGATTATCACGGGGCGTACCTATCATGCAACCAATACCACGCCGTATCCACTGCCGGACAACAAAACCAAAACCGTGATGCGCACCGCCACTCACCAAGGTGAAGGCTATAACGAGCTGAGTTTTGAAGATCAGGCGGACAGTGAAAAGATATACTTACACGCCCAAAAAGATTACGAAGCGATTGTCAATAACGATCACACTGAGATGATCCATCATGATAAGCACAATACGGTGGATCATGACAGTTTTACTAAGATTGGTAAAAATCAGCACACCACCATCATGGGTGAAAACCGCAGCTCGGTGAATAAAGATTGCTTTGAAGAAGTGGGCACGATCACGGGAGCCGAAGCGCAAAACCAATATAAAGTCGGAAACTTATTGGCGGTCGATGCGGGACAAGAAATTTCACTGAAAGCGGGCGCGAAATTAGTGGTCGAAGCCGGCGCTGAGCTGACCCTCACCACAGGTGGAAGCTTTGTGAAAATTGATAGTGCAGGCGTTGCCTTATCAGGCCCAACCGTGACGTTAAACGCGGGGGGCAGTGCGAGCTCGGGCTCCGCGTATGCGGGCAAGCGCGCGATTCAGCCGGGGAAAGTGGACGCGCCGCCCGCGGATCCGAAACCCATTCTCACGCCTGCACAGGTGGCCACCATGAAATCGGCGGCGCCGTTCTGTGAAGAATGTGAAAAATGTAAGGAAGGCGCATGCTCAGCATAATCGAGGATAACCCACAGTTGCAGTGGTATGTGGTGCTCAATACCACCAGTGATACGCCCGTGCTGCAAGCGTTTCATGAGCATGGCGGGCACGATGTATTGGGCTTGTGGCTTGGCACGCCTTATGAAGATTGGAAAGCCGTGATGCCACGCATTGCCGCGGTGGATGCGAAACACCCATTCTTGGCGTGGATGCAAAGTGATGAGGCGCCTGACGATTGGGGTATGCTGGTGGGCGCAGCGCAGCCTTATGCGTTAGTCCGAGAGCACTTACAAGGATTAACCCAAGTGTGGATGCCAAACGGCGATTATGTGTTCTTCCGCTTTTTTGACCCGCGCTTTGGGCTGAAAGTCGCCGAGCTGTGTGACGACAGCGAACGCAGCCAGCTCATGGGGCCGATGGCGGTGTGGACAAACGGCCATGATGCCGTGCACAACACCGAGGTGAAAGAGACCAGCAAACAAGAATTTCCATGGTGGAGCGTGCCAGAGAGTGTGGTTAAAGCGCTAACGGAAGACGATTTATCCATGCTGATCATGAACAGTTTGCAGTGGCTAAAAGAAGAATGTGCGGATCTGTACTTCGCGTACCCGGAACCGATCGTCAAAGCGAAAACAACCCATTTAGTTCAACGTTTTAAAAAGACAAACCCTGATATATCTCTTAATCACTATCTATATCAAGCATTTCACCGAGAGGTTTATCGATGAATGAAGCTATGACTCAAGATCAGCAAATCGAACAGTCGCTCGATGAAAAATTTGCCGCGATTAAAGCAGACTTTGAAGGATCCATTAAGCAGTATCAAGAAGAAGCGTCGAATTGGCTCTATGGCTGGGCGCTTGATATGGATCAGAAAGTGATCGTTAACGGTGAAGAGCAATCAGCTGATATTGATGATAAAGAAATTGAAGCCAATATGGTGTCTTGTCCGCTTGATGGAAAATTAACGTTAGTGCACTGTTTTGAGGCGGAAACTTTTATCCCTATTGGTAATACCGATTTTACCATCGTGGCGGTTGAAAAAGGTGATTACTACGGCTACAACGACATCCCGGGCACGGAGATGACAGGTACCATTGATGAAACCGGTTGTGCCCTGCTCGAACTTGATCTTGAGGTCTATGGCGGTAAAAAGCTCGACATTACCTTTCACCCGGATGTCAGTGACGATGATGTTAAAGCATTGATGAATTCCTATGATTCTACCTTAACGAACTTAATGAATTGGCTAGAGCAAGAGTGGAAGTCAACTCAGCGTGCTGAATGGAAAGACTATATCACAGGTGATATTGATGTAAGCGAGCAAGTTGAGCGGTTCTTGCATAACATGGTGCAAGAATTACTTCGCGCTTGGGATGATATTTCTGACTTGTTTCATCTACTTTCTCACCCGTCACAATTAGCCGATTTACTGGGTAAGTATATGGATAACCCTGAGCTTATTGCACAAAAACTTCAAGAGTCGAAAGAAGAAGCTGCGAAAATGCTGATGTTACTGCAAGATGAAGCGCGTTGTTTTTTATGTGTTAAAGCCGTGTATTGTTGGATAAAGCTTTTGAGCCCTTTACAGATATTGAACTTTCTTTCAACCAGTTTAGCGTCCATCCTCGTTGAAGTGATTTTGATGGTCGTGATTCCGGGTGGAGCCATTTTGAAAAATGTTAATCGATTAAGAGATACAGCGTCGGTTGCTGGACAAATAGAGGGTAGTACAAATGGCTAGGCATGCAAAAGCAGTCGCTGTATTAGGGAAAATAGAAAACATCGTTAAAATCGTTCAAAAAGATGCGGACGACAATATTGCGTTAATAAAAAAATTATCGACATCCGGGAAGGGCGATTTTAACAGGAGTCAAAAGAAATCTCAGCGTGTGAATGATGTGACGCAAGAAGGGGCTAGCGCGCAAAAACGCAAGGGTCAATCGCACACAGAAATCACAGAGAAGCAATCTCGCGATCAAGAGAATACACCTGCGAAAAATCACAATGGGGACTCTACCCAGTCTGAGAAAAATACGTGTACAGACGGTTGTCCTGTTTCAATGGTCACTGGCGAAGAGTTATTGTCGATAGAGGACGTATCCTTACCGAGTGTGATTAATTTCACTTTCAAGCGTACTTATCGTACGTCCGCTGTCGAATTGAATGATGGATTAGGTTATGGCTGGAGTCATAGCTTATCGCATCAATTAACCTTTGCTGGCGGGCAAGTTCATTGGCGTAATGATGAGAACGCGACGGTCGCCTTACCTGAGCCAAGTACCACGCGCCCAGCGATTTATAACTTGCTAGGGGGGGCTGCGGTATTTTTAGGTGATAAACCTAATGAGTACATTTTAGCCGCCCCCGGTAGTGACTTTCTGCACTTTGAGCGTAAGGGCGATACGGGCTATCTTAGCAAAATTTCTGATAACTATGGCAATGTGTTAGTGATTATGCGCGATCGTTTTAAGCGTCCGCAGGCGGTAATCAATCCTGCAGGGATTGCCTTGTGGTTAGACTATCAGCACGATGCCATTAGCGGCATTGAATTACGCACTTTTTCCGATGATGATGCTGGTCAACGTCAATGGCATACCGAACGAGTGTTACATCGTTATCACTATGATGACGTCGGTCATTTGGTGTCTGATCGCAATGAAGCGAATGAAGGGGAAGATTACACCTACGATCGCGAACATGTGATCACATTGCGTCGTATGGCTGGCGGTATCGAGTTTTATTGGCAGTGGGAAAACGAAGGTAAAGATGTTCGCTGTGTCCGGCACTGGAGTAATACTGGGTATGATGCTCAGTACAACTGGAACGATGACGAACACAGTGTCGAGGTTGTCTATCCGGATGGCAGCAGTGCCGCTTATCAACATGATGATAACGCCAAACTGCTGAGTACAACGGATCCGGATGGTGCGCAACGTGTACAAGAATATGATGAGTCCGGTAACCTTGTTAGAGACGTCGATCCTTTAGGTAATGAAACCTTGCATACCTATGATGAGGCGGGATTTAGAGCTTCAACCACCGATCCCGAAGGCAACGTTACCCAGTTTAGTTATTTACAAGGCAAGATTTTTAAAGTCACTAAGGGTAAAGCCAAGTGGCGCTTTTTCCATAACTACGAAGGCGATTTAACCGAGAAAAAAGATCCGGCGGGTCACACCACGCTGTATACCTATAACGAGCAAGGCAACCTATCAAAAATTACGTACCCAGATGGCAGTGAGCATACGCTGTCGTGGAACCGTTTAGGGATGCTGATTGGCGAAACGTTGCCCGATGGCTCAACGACCCGTTACCGCCATGATATTTCTGGCCGAGTGATTTACGAGCAATCGTCTGTTGGTGGGGTTACCGAATACCAATGGGACAAAGCTGATCGCCTGATCTACCTTAAACGCGCCAATGGCACGTCGCAGTCTTTTACGTATAACGCTTACGGTAAAGTCACCAGCGTAGTGGATGAAAAAGGCCATAAAACCGAGTATCAGTACGGTGACAACAGCCATCTTGTGAGCCGAGTGATCCACGCCGATGGCACGAGCTTGCGCTACCGCTATGACAATGTGAAAAACTTCGTTAGTGACATTACCAACGAACGCGGTGAAACCTATCACATTGATTACCATTCCAATGGCTTAGTGAGTAAAGAAACCACCTTTGATGGGCGGAGCTTGGCGTACACCTATGACCTCAACGGTCAGCTTTTAAGTAAAGTGGAAACTGGCACCAACGGCACTGAGCTTGAAACGACGTTTGAGCGTGATGCGCTTGGGCGCTTACTGGTTAAAACGCTGCCTGATGGGTCAAAAATAGAGTATCAATACGATCAAAATGGCAATCTTACGTCGGTCGATGATGGTGAAACGCCGTTAGCGTGGCGCTATGACATTATGGATCGCGTGATTGAATCGCACGCGGGGTGGTCATCACAATTCTATGAATATGACGAGCTAGGGCTGCTGAGTCAATGGCAACTGCCGGATAGCAATGTCTTGTCGTATCAGCGTGCCAAAGGCGGCGTGTTAAGAGCGATACATCTCAATGACGAAGTATTAACGCAGCACATCTACCAAAATGGGCTGGAAGTGATGCGCAATCAAGGTGAGCTTAAAAGTCATTTCAACTATGACGACCAAGGCCGCCTCGTTAATCAATCGCACATGGTGCAAGGGCGTGAAAAGCAGCGCCGCCAATACGCGTATGATGGCGCGGGCAACCTGACGCACATCACCGATAAGCAGCGCGGCGACACGTTTTATGATTACGACCCACTGTCTCGGTTAACCGCGGTACGTGGCAATTTGGATGAGCAATTTACGCACGATGCGACCAGTAACCTCATACCGAATCACCTCAACCTGAAAAACAGTGAACTATTTGAGCATGCGCCGGGTAACCAACTGCAAATTCATGGTGATAGCCACTACGAATACGATGAGTTCGGCCGTTTAATTAAAGAGAGCCGCGGCAAACAGCAACGCTTAGTCACGCACTATGAGTACGATTGCCAGCATCGCTTAATCAAGGCCACGATGCCCGATGGCAGCCAAGCGCATTACCGCTACGATGCCTTTGGTCGCCGTATCGAAAAACGAGTGATGGACAAAACCGGTGTGGAAACTATCACCGAGTTTTTATGGCAAGGCGATAATCTCATCGCGGAAATGACCAACAGCGAGCAGTATCAAAGCTATGTGTATGAGCCCGGTACCTTCCGCCCGCTGGCGCTACTAAAAGGCGAAGGTCAAGGTGCTGAGGTGTATCACTACCATCTAGACCAAATCGGGACGCCGCTGGATATTACCACCCCACAAGGTGACACGGTTTGGTCGGTGCAGTATCGCGCCTATGGGAATGTGTTTAAGAAAACCGTTGCGGAAATCGACAGCCCACTGCGCTTCCAAGGTCAGTATTTTGATGCGGAAACGGGGTTACATTACAACCGTCATCGGTATTATAATCCGAGTGCAGGGCGCTTTATCACCATCGACCCCATTGGACTTGCCGGTGGTTTAAATAACTACCAGTATGTGCCGAACCCAACGGGATGGGTGGATCCGTTGGGGTTGGCGAGTGTTGAGGGTGATTGTGTTTGTGGAGGGAGTGTTCCTTATAACTCTCGAGCAATAAGAGATGGGTTAGAAAAAAAATATGGTTCAGAAAATGTTATATCAACAACTGTACCACCTGTATCTGGTAAAAATGTAAAATGGGCAAGTAAGAGACATCCTGTTACTGGTGTCCCTTATGATCTTAAAGGTTATCCCATATTTGATGACTATAGTGTTTATGATACACGTATACCAACAAGTAAATTTAACGATCTTTCTTATACACAGCAGATGAAAGCAGCATCTATTGATTTGAAAGAATCTATAGAGAATGGTCATATTCCTAAATCAAGATTTAGTTCTACACAGCTAGAGGCTATAAATGCAGGTAAAAGTAAGATACCAGGGGTTACTTGGCACCACCACCAGGATTGGGGTAGAATGCAATTAGTTCCTCACAGGATACATAGTAAAACAGGGCACATTGGTGGTGAGTCAATGTCAAAGGGGAAATAAAATGGTTAACTATCATTTGAAAGAAGATGATGATAAAGATATTGCATTCGCAGTTTCATGTTTGTTTTGTCAGTGCCTTACTTTAGATGAGTTTAAAGTGTGGTTAGAAAACATCATACGAGAATCTGATGTGGATGATATTCCGTCGTATATTTTTGACTTACTTGATTTTGATGGACCTTTAGCAGATATTTTCAGCATAATTGGTTTTGATCCTATTTGGCCTTTTGATGATAAAGCTGAAAATGCATTGTATGGTATATCATATAAAAGAAATACAGTAATAATTGAAGATTTTGGTCTTAGTAGGAAAGAATCTGAGGAGCTTCTTAATAAATATCCAGAAGTTGATTTTTATTTTAGAAAACTATTTGATTTTATATCTTTTTAATTAAATTATTTATCACGGCTTTCTTGAGAAAGCCGTTTTTATTTTTAAAGAAAACACTAAGGCGTTCAGAAATTTTTGCCAGCTAATTATGACTAAATATCTAAACGAGCTTCAATGTGGATCGCCAATTGAGACAGTGGCAGACTCTAACTCTGGATGGCACTGTCCGTTTTTTTGCAAATATTTAATATCCCAGCATAAAGTAGCTGTAGATCGATATTGTCGTTCGCATTAATGTGATGACGGGTACTTTATCCATCATTTCTCGATGACGCGCTTCGCGTTCACAGTTTTGAAGGGCTTGAATCCCTCTCTGACGACGGCGTGCAAGGTGACGCTTGTATTGGCTTTCGTTATGCTTTGGAACTGGCAAGTCGCCAATCAACGTTCACACCAGAACAACTGATCGATAAAACCGCAGAGCTGACGTTTTATCGAAACAACGAGTTGGTCCAGCGTGTGCACGGTATCGTTCGTCATTTTGGCCAAAAAGACATTGGCCACAACTTTACGTTCTACTCACTGACGCTTGTCCTAGCGTTAGAGCGCTTATCACTGCGCCAGAACAGCCGTATTTTTCAGTTAAAGACCGTCCCTGAAATCCTCTCGATTATTATGCAGGAGTAGGGCATGTAATAAAACATCCTATGAGTATGGCGAGAATAGTCACCTTGTCAGCCGAGTCATTAATCCAGACGGAACTAGCCTTAGCTATCGTTACGATAATTTAAAGAACTTCATTAGTGACATTACCAACGAACGGGGTGAAACCTATCACATTGATTATTTCCCGAACGGGTTAGTCAGTAAAGAAACCACGTTTGACGGCCGGAGCCTTGCGTACACCTATGACCTAAACGGTCAACTGCTCAGTAAAGTGGAAACCGGCACCAGTGGCACTGAGCTTGAAACCACCTTTGAGCGTGATGCGCTCGGTCGGTTGCTGGTAAAAACGCTGCCGGATGGTTCAAAAATAGAGTATCAATACGATGCGAACGGCAACCTCACATCGGTTGATGACGGTGAAACGCCGTTAGCGTGGCGTTATGACATCATGGACCGTGTGATTGAATCGCATGCGGGTTGGTCGTCGCAGTACTATGAATACGATGCGCTAGGGCTGCTGAGCCAATGGCAACTGCCGGATACCAATGTCTTGTCGTATCAGCGTGCCAAAGGCGGTGTGTTAAGAGCGATACATCTCAATGATGCGGTATTGACTCAGCATATCTTCCAAAATGGCTTGGAAATGATGCGTAATCAAGGCGCGCTTAAAAGTCATTTTAACTATGACGACCAAGGCCGCCTCGTCAATCAATCACACATGGTGCAAGGGCGTGAAAAGCAGCGCCGCCAATACGCGTATGATGGCGCGGGCAATCTGACGCACATCACCGATAAGCAGCGCGGTGAGACGTTTTATGACTATGACCCACTGTCTCGCCTAACCGCAGTGCGAGGCAATTTGGATGAGCAGTTCACGCACGATGCGACCAGTAACCTCATACCGAATCACATCAACCGGCAAAACAGCGAGCTATTTGAGCATGCACCGGGCAATCAACTGCACATTCATGGTGATAGCCACTACGAATACGATGAGTTCGGCCGTTTAATTAAAGAAAGTCGCGGCAAACAGCAACGCTTAGTCACGCACTATGAGTACGATTGCCAGCACCGCTTAATTCATGCGGTGATGCCGAATGGCAGCGAAGCGCACTATCGCTATGATGCGTTTGGTCGCCGTATTGAAAAGCGCGTCATTGATAAAACCGGCGTGGAAACCACCACCGAGTTTCTCTGGCAAGGCGATAATCTTATCGCGGAAATGACCAACAGCGAGCAGTATCAAAGCTATGTGTATGAGCCCGGTACATTCCGCCCGCTGGCACTGCTAAAAGGCGAAGGTCAAGATGCGAAGGTGTATCACTATCATCTTGACCAAATCGGGACTCCGCTCGATATTACCACCCCACAAGGCGACACGGTTTGGTCGGTACAATATCGCGCTTATGGTAACGTGTTTAAGAAAACCATCGCGGAAATCGACAGCCCACTGCGCTTCCAAGGTCAATATTTTGATGCGGAAACGGGGTTACATTACAACCGTCATCGGTATTATAATCCGAGTGCAGGACGCTTTATCACCATCGACCCCATTGGGCTTGCCGGTGGTTTGAATAACTACCAGTATGTGCCGAACCCAACGGGATGGGTGGATCCGTTGGGGTTGACTCATATTCCTGGTAAGGGACCATGTAAGAAACCATCAGGACAACAGGATTCGAAATCAGATGATGTGGATAATCCTGAAGTTTCAATTGCCCAAACTGAGACTACTAGAGTAAGGCATTACACTAACAGAAAGGGTTCTAAAAGTATTGAACAAGAAGGTGTTATTAGAGCTCAAGACAATAATCGTGTATATGTCGAATTGGCAAATAAGAAAGCGTTAAATCAAGTTAAAGCTGAGAAAAAATATCAAATTAAACAAGGAAGAGGTAGGGATTATATTGAAACTGATGTTCCCACATCGATGTTAGAATGGGTGAAGAACCCTAGGTACGGAACGCTAGAACTCACTATTAAAGGTGATGTTTTACTAAGTAATGAAAAAGTGACTAAGAGAAAGTAAGCTATGAATGATAAAATTATCTTAAGAGGTGATGAGGCAATTGATATTTTACAAAGAATAGAGAAGATCCTTATTTCTTTACATAATATTGGGTCTCACTATAGAGATAAGTCTGAGATGGATTATTCATTAGCGACATGTCGATTTATTGATCAATGTGGTGTCAGTGAAGACTTGGCGACGATTAGAGCTGTTATTTCTGAGAAATTTGATAGAAGCCTAGGTGACGATGATATGGATGATATTGAGAGAGCTATGGAAAGTGTTTCTTTTTGGGAGTGTGAAAATGATATATCCGAAAAATAAAATGTTCATACAATAATAAGGCCCGAATTCAACTGCGAAGTGCGACACTCTCCAATATCAAGAAGCTAAAGCCATCTCCTCAAATATAATGGCTGCCTGCTTGAAGCCTAAACACTTTCTCGGACGGTAATTTATCCGCGATAAAGCGAACTCTATATCGATGTCCGTCACTGTCGTTAGATCGGTTCCTTTCTTCACATATTGCCTTAAAAGACCGTTCGCATTCTCATTAGCACCACGCTCCCAAGAACTGTACGGATGAGCAAAGTACACATCAGCCTTTAATTCTTTTGCGATGGTTTCATGACCTGCAAACTCTCGCCCGTTATCTGCCGTAATGGTATGGACATGTTTCTTATAGGGCTTCAGTAGCTCTATTGTCGCTTTGGTGACATCATCCGCTGACTTAGATGGCACTTTCTTTACCACGTAAAATCGAGTCTTACGCTCTAAAATAGTCACCATTGCACCTGTACCATGCTTACCTAGCACAGTGTCGATTTCCCAGTCACCAAACCGCTCCTTACTGTCAACGATGCTTGGTCTATCATCAATCGAAACGGCATTTTTTATCGCTGGAGCTTTCTCTTGTTTACCTCGGCGATACCGCTTATGACCTTGTCTCAAGTGACGATATAACTTACCGCCCAAGCGTTTATCTTGAGCAACAAAGCGATAGATCCACTCATGACTGACAGATGCACCAATTTTCGTTAATACATTAGAAATCTGCTCTGGACTCCAATCTGTTTCTAAAAGAAGGCGGATAAAATCGACACGTTCCTTTGGTATTCGGTATTTACGTGCTGTTTTGCGCTTTTTGGTAGACGACATCTGGGCTTCGTTAGGGCAATAATGCTCTCCCTTCCGACCGCGTTTAAGCTCACGGTATACCGTCGAGCGGTGGCACTGAACTGTTTTAGCTATTTCAGGAACCGAAATTCCCCGTTCCAAAAGAGCAGAAATCTGGTATCTTCTGCCTTCGGTCAACTGTTGATAATTCATGGTAGTACTGCTTGTTTCTTTGGCGAGAAGAGCGTACCACTTTCAGCAGTTGGCTTCCTCTTCTACATATTTCCATGAATGTCGCACTTATTATCTGAAATCGGGGGTAAAGTCTTGCCTTTTGCCTAACTAGCTGTGATGGACTTCATTTATCTTATACACAGTAGTCGATAAGAAAAGATGAGTCGACCATTACGGATTGAGTACGCAAGTGCTTTGTATCATGTTACGTCTAGAGGAAATGCCCGTGCGCTGATTTATCTAGTTAAACCGGAGAGCGGGCATTTTTTGATCTGATATAGCAGTTTTGGACACTGAGTTAAGTGAGTACAACTACTAACGAGGTGAACAATGACAACTAGAAAATTAGAATTATAAGCGCCCCACAAACCCCACATTTTAATCAGGCTTTGCCCACTCGATGATCACATCTCAAGTCCCAAAGGAGATGTGATATGAATAAAAGACATACCTACCAAGAATGGCTTTATCTTATTGAGCAATAAATTTAACAAGAACACCTACTGTTAAACGAGCAAGGTAACTTATCGACTGTCAAATCCCCCAGACGGTAGTGAGCATATATTGTCGTGGAACCGCTTAGGGATGCTGATTGGCGAAACGTTACCCGATGGCTCAACGACCCGTTACCGCCATGATATTTCTGGCCGAGTGATTTACGAGCAATCGTCTGTTGGTGGGGTTACCGAATACCAATGGGACAAAGCCGAGCGTTTGGTGTATCTCAAGCGCGCCAACGGCACGTCGAAATCCTATGAATACGACGAGCTAGGGCTGCTGAGCCAATGGCAACTCCCGGATACCAATGTCTTGTCTTATCAACGCGCCAAAGGCGGCGTGTTAAGAGCGATACATCTCAATGATGCCGTACTAACGCAACATATCTTCCAAAATGGCTTGGAAATGATGCGTAATCAAGGCGCGCTCAAAAGTCATTTTAACTATGACGACCAAGGCCGCCTCGTGAACCAATCGCAAATGGTGCAAGGGCGTGAAAAGCAGCGCCGCCAATATGCGTATGATGGGGCGGGCAACCTAACCCACATCGCGGATAAGCAGCGCGGCGACACGTTTTATGATTATGACCCACTGTCTCGGCTAACCGCGGTGCGGGGCAATTTGGATGAGCAGTTCACGCACGATGCGACAGGTAACCTCATACCGAATCACCTCAACCTGAAAAACAGTGAGCTATTTGAGCATGCGCCGGGCAACCAACTGACAATCCATGGCGATAGCCACTACGAATACGATGAATTTGGCCGGTTAATCAAAGAAAGCCGCGGCAAACAGCAAAGCTTAGTCACGCACTACGAATACGATTGCCAGCATCGCTTAATCAAGGCCACGATGCCTTTGGTCGCCGTATCGAAAAACGAGTGGTGGACAAAACCGGTGTGGAAACAATCACCGAGTTTTTATGGCAAGGCGATAATCTCATCGCGGAAATGACCAACAGCGAGGAGTATCAAAGCTATGTGTATGAGCCCGGCACCTTCCGCCCGTTGGCGCTGCTAGAAGGCGAAGGTCAAGATGCGAAGGTGTATCACTACCATCTTGACCAAATCGGCACGCCCTTAGATATTACCACCCCACAAGGCGACACGGTTTGGTCGGTACAATATCGCGCTTATGGTAATGTGTTTAAGAAAACCGTTGCGGAAATCGACAGCCCACTGCGCTTCCAGGGCCAGTATTTTGATGCGGAAACGGGGTTACATTACAACCGCCATCGGTACTATAATCCCCATGCAGGGCGTTTCATCACCATCGATCCCATTGGCCTTGCCGGTGGATTAAATAACTACCAATATGTGCCGAATCCGACGGGATGGGTGGATCCGCTGGGGTTGGCGAGAGAGGTCGGTAACTGTCCTGGCCATTCTGCTACTTCTGATGAAGGTATAGATTTGTCTGGTGAACCTAGTTTGCCCGATTTAAATAGTTATTCTACACCTTATCAACCTTTAAGTGCATCACAACGCAAGGTAATAAAGAATAAGATTGAACAACGGACCGTTTCTCAACGAGAATATCAGCATTATGATTGGGATAGACGTTTTAGTAACAGGCGTAATCGTGGTGTTGATAGATTTTGGAGATCAGAAAAGAAAAGACTTAAAAACGGTCAACCGGGAACTAGGAAGTGGGATGAGGCTCAAACAGAAGCTATATTAAATGGCAAAAAACCTAAATTTGAGGGTAATACAATGGAAGCGCACCATCGATATAATGCTTTATCTTATCCTCATCTAGCGGATAATCCTCTGAATTTGTATCCGGCAACAAAATATGAGCATTTATATCGTTGGCACGGTGGAAACTTTAGAAATGAAACGAGTGGGAAACCATTGAATGTTAATGTAAAGGAGGAGTTTTAATGTCTAAAATATCTATATCAGTTAGTAAGCCATTGGATAATATTGACGCTGCAAAATTTCTGCATAAGACTTTAGGTATGTCATTAGTCGCAGCTAAAAAGACATTAGGTTATGGTTATGAAGGTGTTTTCTTTACAGCAGAATTATTCTTAAACGATTACTCGGAAGTTGCAAAGAAAATTCGTAGTATTCTTAGATATTTTGATTCTATTGGTGTGGAGTTGTATATCGTTGAAATATCCTCAGAAGAAGATTGGGAAGGCAAGATTAATGATGATAATAGAATATCTAGAGAAGAACTGATAAATATACTGGATGAATCTGAAGATAAATATGAATAATTTTTATGCTCATCATTTCAATGAAGAGCATTTAGCATCTGGTCTGCCTGCTAGTCATGAGTCTATGAACAGTGATTGGAGGGATTAGAAAAAATAAGCGGACCACTGAGAATAATATAAGAGCGTGATCATAACTCTGTCTAAGCTAACTTTGGCTAAAATAGTTAATACTCCATCTCAGTTCCTAATCAAGTGGCTCTCCAGTTGAGACAATGCTTTAATCCAGTTCTGGGTGGGCATTGTCTATTTCTTAGAAGCGTTCAATATCTCATCGTATAATCGTTTTAGTAAACAGTCACTCTTCATGCTATTAGATAGCGGGTTACACCACGCTGTATACCTATCATATTGATTATCTCCCGAACGGGTTAGTGAGCAAAGAAACCACGTTTGACGGCCGAAGCCTTGCGTACACCTATGACTTAAACGGTAAGCTCTTAAGTAAAGTGGAAACCGGCACCAGTGGCACTGAGCTTGAAACCACCTTTGAGCGTGATGCGCTCGGTCGGTTGCTGGTAAAAACGCTGCCGGATGGT